>NZ_JAVJQP010000071.1:0-68393 GCF_040218875.1 Coleofasciculus sp. D1-CHI-01 | reverse complement strand
AATATTAGTTCTAAATACCTGCTCAAATAATTGTTCCCCGTAACCCTTAACCGATTCCTTCGCCTGTTCCGCCTTCACGGTATCAGTTTGGGGAAACACCAACCATTCCTCAAAATACCATTCCAGATTCTCTTCTTGTTTGGGGGTGAAAGGGTCAGTAATTGCGATCGGATAATTCACCCGCCCATCAAAACTAAGAGTCGCCGTAAATCCGTTATTGGTTGAGTCCTGTTCGCGAATGGTAATGGTTGTCATCCGTCATTCGTCTTATGTCTTATGTCAGGTATGGTAGCCCAAAAAATAGAGGCATAGCAATGCCGTGCCCCAACTCTCGTCTCACGCCATCGTCAACGACACCAAATCATCTGCCATTTCAAAATTGGCGGTGACATTCTGCACATCATCCAACTCATCTAGGGCATCCATTAATTTTAGGAGCGATCGCGCTACATCCGGATCAGTAATTTCGACACTATTCCCCGGTATCCAACGTAACTCAGCATCGCTCACGCTGAAGCCCTGATCCTGTAAGGTTTGATTAAGGTGTTCTAGATTGGTTACCTCGGTAACAACTTCCACCCCCGGTTCCTCGTCGTCTTCAATCCACTCATAAGTTTCCGCCCCACCAGCCAGTGATGCTTCCAATAGCCGATCCTCGGACACCTCACCCGCTACCGTCACCACCCCTTTTTGTTCAAACATCCAACTAACGCAACCCGTTTCCCCCAGATTCCCGCCATTTTTAGTAAACGCCGATCGCAAATCTGCCGCCGTGCGGTTACGATTATCGGTAAGGGCTTCAATCAGAATCGCCACACCTCCCGGACCATAGCCCTCATAGCGAATCTCTTCCAGGTTGTCGCTACCACTATCAAACTGACCCGACCCTTTCGCGATCGCCCGGTCAATATTATCATTGGGAATACCCGCCGCCTTCGCCTTCTCAATCGCCGTGCGTAACCGGAAATTCCCATTCGGGTCAGGAACGCCACTACGGGCGGCGACAATGATCTCCCGTGAGAGTTTGGCAAAGGTTTTCCCCTTCGCCGCATCCACTCTCGCCTTCTGGCGCTTAATATTTGCCCACTTACTATGTCCTGCCATAACTGAAACCCAAATCGGTCAAATCCCGCTTCCCTAGGGTAGCTTGGTCATTTGTCATTTGTCATTTGTTAGGGAACAGGGAATAGGGAATAGGGAATAGGGAATAGGGAATAGGGTTTCCCTTTCAAACAGGAAGAAGAACGCGAACGGTGGTGTGTTGATTGGGGATACTATCAATGGTTAAAGTTCCCCCCAATAGTTCGATTAACCGCTTACTGATACTCAGTCCCAATCCTGTCCCTTGTTGGGCATAAAGTTTGCGTTCAAACTGCTGATACGCCCCCAACTTAGTAATTTGTTCTGGACTCATCCCTCGTCCGCGATCGCTAACTGATAAGGCGTAGAATGGTTGACTGGCAACCGCCCTCCCTATCACCGAAACCGGAGTGCCAGCCGTCGAATATTTAAACGCATTATCCACTAACTCTTCTACAATTTTCTCCATCCGAGTTTTGGCAATTTGTAGACTGGAATCATGCACATCAAGCTTGACATCAGCGTCTCGATTTCTGCGTTTCGCCTGTTGCCAAACCATGGTTTCAATCACTGAGGCGGCGGAACTGGTCCGAGAACTGCGTAAGGCTTGAATCCGATTCGCATCCGTTACGGTGAGTTCCAGTTCGGCGTAGAGTAAAAAGTTTTGAATCAGTCGGTGTAATCGTTCACCTGATTTACGGATACTTTCCGACATTTCCTTGATTTCCTGCCGTTCCAGGGTATCCCCTTCTTCCACTAATAACTGGGAAAATCCCAGAATATTCGTTAGCGGCGACCGCATTTCGTGGGGGAGAGACAGGCTGATACTGGTGCGTAACTGGTCGAGTTTTTGGGTTTGTTGTTCCTCAATTATCGCTTGTTTTTGTAACCGGGAGGCAATCGCATTCAGTAATTCATCGACACTAAAAGGCTTGGTAATATAATCATCTGCCCCTAGTTCCATCCCTTGACGCAAATCCGTTTTATCGGTGCGGGCGGTGAGAAACATAAATGGAATGGTGGCGGTTACAGGATTTTTCCGCAATGTATTTAAGACGCCAAACCCATCTAATTTGGGCATCATCACATCACATAAAATTAAATCCGGTTGATACTGCGGCACTAAATCCAATCCCGCACAACCATCGCCAGCGCCGCAGACTTCAAACTCCTCGGCTTCCAGCAATTCCATGAGATTTTCCCGGACGGTTTCTTCGTCTTCGATAATTAGAATTTTTTTCATGGTTGTTATCAGCATTTTTGGCATAAATTAAAACAGATTGACGACAAGGGAACTGAAGGGTTAAATCTGATAGTTTGCACCTTTGTCGGTAAGCCGCCACATCTGCCAAGAACTCAAGTTCTTGGCTCATAGCTTAAGTCCATTAAAATGGACTCAGACTAGATGTGCAGTCGTCTAAAGACGACTTTCGCTTTGAGACTTGGGTTTTAACCCAAGGCTTAGTCAGGGCGGGTTTAGTTACATCGGGGTGAAGGAAGAAACGATAGTTGTGAAACCCGCCCCTACAATCCTCAACTCTATTTTATTCCCGCTAAAGCTTTTTCGCTGAATAATAAGGATTCAAATTCCTTGGCTGGCAAAGGCTTACTAAACAGATACCCTTGCATCTTATGACAGTGATGCTGAACTACAAAGGAAAGTTCTGCTTCAGTTTCTACCCCTTCCGCCACTAATTTTAAATCCAGCGTATTTGCCATTTCAATAATCGCTTGGGTAATTGCCGCCTGACTCGGATTATCCTGAATATTGCGAATAAAGCAGCGGTCAATTTTCAAAGTATCAAAGGGAAACTGCTGTAAATAGCTTAAAGACGAATACCCTGTGCCAAAATCATCAATGGCAATCTCCACACCCAGCGCTTTTAATGCCTGTAAGCGGCGAATCGCTACATCGGTATTTTCCACCAGCATACTCTCCGTTAATTCTAATTCTAAATACTCCGGTCGCAATCCGGTTTGGGTAAAAATCTTGACTAATCGATGACGCAAGTCTAGTTGCTGAAATTGACGCCCGGATAAATTGACTGCGATTTTCAAGTGAGGATAACCCATTTTTTGCCAATGGCGAGTTTGCTGGCAAGCCGTTTTTAACACCCATTCCCCAATCGGCAAAATCAATCCCGTTTCTTCTGCTAGGGGAATAAACTTAATCGGAGAAACCAGTCCCCGTTCGGGATGTTCCCAGCGCAATAGGGCTTCTGCACCGATAATATTACCTGTTTCTAAATTAATTTGCGGTTGATAGTAAACCTGAAGTTCATCTCGTTCTAACGCATAGCGTAAACTGGTTTTTAATGCTACCCGATCGCAAGTCCCTTGACTTAAGGCAATCGAGTAAAACTGATGGCAATTTCCTCCCTGTTGCTTTGCCTGAAACATGGCTTTATTTGCCTGATTCAGTAACTGTTCAATATCCCTGCCATCACGGGGATAGAGTGCCATACCAATACTAGCGGTGACAAAAATTTCTTGGTCATCAATGGCAAAGGTTTGGGAGAATTGTTCTAAGAGAGTTTGGGCAACGAAAACTGCATCTTTTTTATGGGAAGTTGTGGGGAGAATAAGTGCAAATTGACCGCTGCCTAATCGTGCTACATAATCCTCAGAGGTGACTCCGTTAACTAAACGTTGGGCTACTGCTTGTAATAAGCGATCGCCTACACTATGCCCTAAGTCGTCATTAATTTGATTAAACCGATCTAAACCGACACATATAATTGTCATTAATTGCTGGCTATGCGTCAATTTTATCTGTTTAAATTGCTCGCGTAAGGATAACTGATTAGGCAAATTGGTTAAGGAGTCATGATACATCAAATAATCGAGTTGATCCTTTGCTTGCTCAAGTTCACTACGATACTGCTGCTGCTTTTTAAACCGAGTCGCGATCGCGCCTAATAATTCTGCCCGGGTAAAGGGTTTAGTCAGGTAATCATCTGCCCCTAATTCCATCCCTTGCCGAAAATCAGCTTTAGCCGCTTTAGCGGTTAAGAAAATAAAGGGTGTGGTGGCAAATGTTGTCTGCTGACGCAACGCTTTTAACACACTATATCCATCCAATCCCGGCATCATTACATCACAAATAATTAAATCCGGTTTTTCGACTTTGGCTAAATCAAGACCCTTATAACCATTGATTGCACCAATTCCGGTTAATCCTTCGGCGTCCAAGAATTCTAAAATATTTTCCCGGACGAGTTCTTCATCTTCAATGACTAATATCTTTTTCATGACTTTACGATGGGTAGAGTAACGGTTACTGTAGTGCCAACCCCGATGGTACTATTGATGTGAATATCACCCTGATGAATATCCACACATCTTTTCACAATGGCAAGCCCTAATCCGGTTCCTGGAATCGTGCCAACGTTGGTTCCCCGATGGAATGCTTCAAATAATCGGTCTTGATCCTCTAGGGGAATCCCAATGCCGCGATCGCGAATTTCCAGGGTAATTTGTTCGCGATTTCCTTTGAGTTTAACTTCAATCGTTTCTTCGGAGGATGAATACTTAATCGCATTGCTTAACACATCCTCTAAAATTTGCTGGAGTAATTGCTTGTCTAGATATATTTCTTGGGCATCAAGGGTCGCTTTCCACTCATAACTGATGTTAATAACAGAGTGTTTTTGCAGATTAAGTTGCAACTCTTTCACTAATGTGGCACAAAATACTTCCAAATCAATAGGTTCTAGACTTAAGGCAAGTTTGCCTGCATCTGCTTTCCCTAAAATTAATACATCATTTAATAATTTAGTCATATACTTAACCGAGGTTTGAATTCGGTGCAAATGCATCAATTGTTTCTCATCTGACCATTTATGCCGATAATGTTCTAGTAACTCGGCTGACGAGTGAATCGTGGTTAAAGGGGTGCGAAACTCATGAGACGTTACCGTAATAAAGCGGGATTTGAGGTCACTCAGTTCCTTTTCTTGTGCCAAGGCATTCAGAAGTTCTGCTTGCACTCGTTGGCGTTCAGTAATATCCTCCGCAATCCCCGCAATTCGGATAGTAATTCCTGCCTCATTCACTACCGGAAACGCCCGCACGCCCATCCAACGTACTGAACCATCAGGGCGAACAATCCGATATTCTTCCTGAAAATTTGCTTCTCCTAGGGACTGTTTGTGTAACGCTTGGGTTACGCGATCGCGATCCTCCGGATGAATGGATTCTAACCAAGATGAAGGTTGTTCATATAAACTTTTAGTCGAACGTCCCCATACCTCCTGATACACTGGACTAATATAGATCATCTGGCTAAAATCAGGAGTGGTTAAAAAGAAGACTTCGCGAATATTTTCTGTCAGTTGACGTAACTGTTCTTCACTGGTACGGAGTTGTTCCTCTATCCGTTTTCTTTCGATAATTTCGACTTGAAGAACATCATTGACTTTCCTTAACGCCGCCGTGCGTTCTTCCACGCGCATTTCTAAGGCATCATTCACTTGTTCTAGGCTGAGTCGCATTTGCACCCGATCCGTGACATCTTGGACAATTACCGAAACTTCTTCAACCCCACTCGCCACAATTCGCGCTTCAAAATTGCGGGCTTTACCATTCACCCAGAGTTGATATTCCACCCGTTGAATAGTTTTCGTTTCCAGCGCTTGTTCAATATGATCCCAAATTAATCCCGCCACTGGTGTGGGCAGGATTTGATGTAAATGTTTACCAATAATATCGGCAGCCGGAATAGGCAGCGTGTCGGTTTTTGCTCCATGCCAATCTAAATAAATTCCCGCACTGTTAATCCGAAACAAAGCATCAGGGATAATTTCCAAAAGCGCGTTATTTCGGGATTCCGCCCGATTTAAAGCGGCAATAACCTGCTGATGTTTTTGCTGTTGAATGTGGTAGTCTTGTTCCCGTTGAATGTAATAGAATACCATCGCCCATTGAGACGCGATCGCACAGACACAATCAATTTCCGCCTGACTCCACTGGCGTTGCGCTTGCGTCGTCAGCAGGCTAATCGCCCCAAAATAGGATTGACGATGACAAAGGGGTAAAATTAACAGAGGTAAACCGGAAACCCTCTGCCATTCTTGGATTGGCGCTGGGGGCTGTTCATCCGCGATCGGAAAAATCAGTGGTTTTCCCTGAATTAGCCAAGTATAATATTTCCCGTAGAACTCACAAATTAGCCGAGAGGATGAGTCATCTACAGTCCCCTTTCCTCGCAATACGTTATATTTGTCTACTTGTCTCTTTGTCCCCCTTACCTCCCCCTCAAGAGTCGCCGTAGTTAGTCCCAAGTCTGATACCATAAAAATCAGACAGGAATCAACCTGTAGACCGTAACGCAATTGATCCACCGTCGTTTGCAGCCCATCTTTGGGAACACCGTTCCCTTGCGTCACTTGGGCAATCTGCTGCATAATTGCCACTTGTAGGGTTAACAGATGATTCTCCATTGTCCCCGATCCATGAGCGTTAATTGATAGATGCTTGGATGAGATAGCCATGAGTCATGAATGGATGAAATATAAAAGGTTTGACATTGGCGAATCCTAGAATGAACCTTATCTGGTTAATTTTCACCTTCAAATCATCGGATTGAGTCACAATTGTAGGGGCGGGTTTAGCCATTAAAACGACTTGTCACCAATACATGAACAACAAAACCCGCCCTTACCCCCTCACTACCGATGGATCACCCCAACATGAGTCGCGATCGCATCAAGCAATTCTGCTAAGGTAAACGGCTTAGTTAGATAGGCATTTGCGCCCAAATTCATCCCTTGCTTAATATCCGTTTTGGCGGCTTTAGCGGTGAGAAATAAGAACGGAATAGTAGCCGTCGTACCTTGAGAACGCAAGGCAGAAAGGACACCATAACCATCCATTTCTGGCATCAGCACATCGCACAAAATTAAATCCGGATCATGTTGTTGTGCCAGATGCAACCCCTTCTGTCCATTTTCAGCGAGAATCGCATCAAACCCTTCTGCGTCCAGCAGTTCCAGGATATTCTCGCGTACAGATTCCTCATCTTCAATCACTAAAATTTTAACCATTGTTGCTCTCCTTAAAATGCCTAACCTGTATTAACGTGTTTAAAAATATGGCTACAATCATGACAGCGAGTATCTCCTCATCTATAACTCAACCCATTCCGGTTTTATCTCCTGAAAATGGCTCAGAAGACTGAGAGAACCCCAGCCTTAAATGGGGCGTTTACTGTCCACTTTGATAAATTGTTGCATAGTGATTCTGATTAGTCCTCGTGGAAATTACGGGGTGTAAACCTAGGTTGAGGATTCCATCTCCGTAAATTCACCTTGAAGGGGGTGGACACAATTAAAGCGAACTGTTGTAGAGACGTTCCGCCGGAACGTCTCTACCAAATGATGTGTCCTAACTTACAAACCTAGAGTCAGGAACATATTCGCTAAGATCAACATCAGGTGTTGAGATAACTCACGAACCACGAGGAAACCGTGACTAAGCTGGGTAACAACCTCGCCTCAGCCAACCCTGAGCAAAATCATGAGGCGAGTAAAACTAAAGGGTTTTGGGGTTGGCGTAATCTATTTTGGGAAGCACGAACTCGTATTCTGGCTTGGTATGTCCTGCTAATGGTTTGCTTTACGGGTACATCAGTTGGGCTGATCCGTCAAGTTCTATTTGAAGAGGCACACAAACGAATTGATAGTTCTCTAAACCAAGAGGTACAGGAGTTCCAGCGATTGTTCCAACAAGGAAAAAATCCCTTGACTGGTCAGCAATTTGGTGATAATATTGACGGTCTATTTGAGGTTTTTCTATCCCGTAATATTCCCAATGACGGAGAGTTTCTGCTGACCATTATTGAGGGTCAATTCTACCAATCTAGTCCGACAGCATTGCCTGACCCCCTGCAACCGGATGCACGGCTACTTAAACGTTGGACTAAGCTGACCAAACCCACAAAAGGCTGGGAAGAAACATCAGTTGGTCCGATTCTTTACTATGCCGAACCGGTGGAAATTGGCGGAGAAATTCGGGGACTGTTTATTGTTGCTAATGTGATTGCCTATGAAAAGGAAGAAGTTAATGAAGTCGTTTGGGTGATTGTTAAAGTAACGTTGGTTGTGATGGTGGTTGCGTCCATTGTGGCTTGGGTTGCTGCTGGACGGGTACTCGCCCCCCTACGTTCGGTTACAGAAACGGCGCGTTCGATTAGTGAAACGGATCTGACGCAACGTATTCCTATACAAGGTACGGGTGAAATTGCAGAACTGACCACTACGCTGAATCAAATGCTGGATCGTCTGCATCGGGCGTTTACTAGCCAGCGAGACTTTATCAATGATGCGGGTCACGAACTGCGGACACCAATCACGATTATCCGAGGTCATCTGGAATTATGGGATGATGATCCAAAAACTCAACAGGAAACATTAGAATTAGTCTTAGATGAATTGGATCGGATGAACCGATTTGTGAATGATTTACTCCTGTTGGCGAAAGCCGAATGGCGGGATTTTTTACAGGTTGAAATCATAGATATTGACTCATTCACCGAGGAACTTTTTGCTAAAGCCAAAGCCTTAGCCGAACGAGACTGGCAATTGGATGCGATCGCGTCTGGTCAAATTGTCGCTGATCGTCAGCGTCTGACGCAAGCGATGATGAACCTGGCTGAAAATGCTACCCAACATACCGAGGCGGGAGAGCAAATCGCCTTGGGTTCCGCGATCAATCGCCACAACGCCTATTTCTGGGTTCGCGATACTGGAAAAGGAATTGACTCCGCTAACCAAAAGCGGATTTTTGAGCGGTTTGCTCGACTCCCCAACAGCCGTCGTCGTTCTGAAGGCGCGGGTTTGGGGTTATCTATCGTTCAAGCGATCGCCCAGGCGCATCGGGGACAAGTGAAACTCAACAGCAGACTGGGTGCTGGCGCTCAATTCACGATTGTTCTTCCTCTAGAGCCAAGACAGGATAATTTATTTCATGAATCGAATTCTAATTGCTGAAGATGAACCCCGGATTGCCTCATTTCTAGAAAAAGGGCTGCGGGCTAAAGGATTTACCACCAGCGTAGCCATAGATGCGGGGGAGACGCAGGCGATGGTACTCTCCCACGAATTTGACCTGCTAATCATGGATTTGGGACTCCCCGGTAAAGATGGTTTACAGGTGCTAGAGGAGTTACGGGGTCAGGGGGAACAAATCCCGATTATAATTCTCACCGCCCGTGATGACATCCGTGATAAAGTCGCTGGATTAGAGGGAGGGGCTGATGATTATATGACCAAACCCTTTCGGTTTGAAGAACTCTTAGCCCGGGTGCGCTTGCGGTTGCGGAATAACCATTTGCCGAAAACCAAGGAGGAGATGGTACTCACCATCGGTCATGTTAGTTTAGATTTGCGGACTCGTCGGGTTCGGGTTAAGGGTCAACTTGTTGAACTCTCCGCACGAGAATTTACCCTCGCAGAAACCCTGTTACGCCATCCCGGACAAGTGATGAGCCGAGAGCAATTACTCAGTCATGTTTGGGGATATGATTATGATCCGGGCTCTAATATCGTTGATGTTTATATCGGTTATCTACGTAAAAAATTAGGCAGTGACTTAATTGAAACCGTTAGAGGCATGGGTTATCGCCTCCGCACTTGATTAGACGCTACGCTGGGACAAAATTATTAGTTATCCTAATAATCATCATAATTTTTTCCGATAAATCTAGAGACGTTATCTTCAACGTCTCTTTTCGTTTATGGGCAGTCAAGTCTCTCCCCGTTCCCCGTTCCCCGTTCTCTATTCCCTTCTTAATCACAAACATGAAAGAGTTCTCATAAAAGTATCACCTTGTTTTCACGGCAGTTTATTAAATTAAAGTTAAGACACCAGAAAGCAAGATAAATTTTAGGGGAAAGCCTCAATTTTATCATCCTGCTCGCCTAAAGGATACATCAATCACAAGACACCACATTTTGGAGCATCAGGAGAAAATAATGATAGCACAAACGCGCACAATTGAACGTTTTTTGAATAGAGCAAGAGCCGCCAGTTTTGAGTCTAAAACCGCTGAAATTGCACAGCATCTTCATTTCAGAGAACGAACAAGTCGTGCGACTGATGCTGCTCATACGGGGTGGTTTTCCCATCTATCTCCAGCGATTGTCCAACCGAATAGCGCCAGAACTCGGAAATTGCGGGTGGTGTTGTACTCCCATGATACGATGGGTTTGGGTCATAAGCGACGCAATTTGTTAATGGCTCAAACCCTTGCCCAGTCTGCTTTACCCACGGACATTCTGCTGATTAGTGGCATGAGTGAGGCAAGTAATCTGCACATTCCTGATGGTGTAGATTATGTGGCGCTTCCCGCCCTGCATAAAGGAACCAATGGACAATATCAATCCCGTCGCTTAGATCTGTCGCTTCAGCACATTGTCAACCTTCGCGCTAATATTATTCGGGCGACTGTCGAATCCTTTCAACCGGATGTCTTCATTGTCGATAATGTGCCACGGGGGGCAATTCGAGAATTAGATTTAACCCTAGAGTATTTGCATACTCAAACAGATACTCGTTGTGTTTTAGGTTTACGGGATGTGCTTGATGATCCGATAAAAGTACAGCAAGAATGGCAGCAGGCAGAGAATGAAGACATCATTCGTAAGTATTACGATGCGGTGTGGATTTACGGTGATCCTAGAATCTCTGATTTGGTTGAGGATTGTCAATTTTCCCCCGATATAGCCGCAAAGGTGCGTTATACCGGTTGTTTTGATCAGCGCAAACGACTGGAATTTGTGGATACTCCCGACGTTGATCCCTTAGCCACACTAAATCTTCCCCCTGGGCGGCTGGCGGTGTGTATGGTTGGCGGTGGGCAAGATGGGGATAAGCTGGCAGAAACCTTTGCCCAAACCCCTTTACCTCCAGACACCAACGGGGTGATTTTAACCGGTCCATTTATGCCCCTTCCTGTGCGTCAAAACTTACACCAAATCGCGGCAAAACATCCCCGTTTACGAGTGTTGGAGTTTCTGGCTGAACCTACTCAATTATTGAATCGGGCGGATTGTGTGATTACGATGGGCGGCTACAACACCACTTATGAAGTTCTTTCCTTTGACAAACCCGCACTGATTGTACCACGAGTCAAACCGCGCCAGGAACAGTTAATTCGAGCTAAACGGTTACAGGATTTGGGATTAGTTGATATGCTGCATCCCGATAATGTCACGCCCACCGCTTTAAGTGAATGGCTATCGCGGACAATGGGAACATCGACACATCGACGCGATCGCATCGATTTCCATGGGTTGGCACGTTTACCTCATTTACTCGAATCTGTTGTTGATTCCCCAGTTATTTCCATGGCTAATGTTTCGTAATTGTTGAATCAGAAATCAAATTCGTCAAGATTCATTTGTTTATGTAGAAACTATAGGACTTGGTTGGGGCGGGTTTAGTTCAGTTCGTGGTTTGAGTAGAAACGTTATCGGTTAAACCCGCCCCTACACATCCAACCTTTACCTAATCCCCCATTGGAATGATGCTTTATTCAAAACTCAAAACTCAAAACTCTCAACTTGGTTGGGGCGGGTTGAGTTTAGTTAGTGGTTTTAGCCGGAACGTTATCGTTTAAACCCGCCCCTACATATTCACAATTTTGCAAATCTCTAATTTCAATGATGCTTTCCACACAATTAAACCGCGTTGGTTATGTTCTCAAGCGTTATCCACGCTACTCAGAAACATTCGTCGTCAATGAAATTTTAGCCCATGAAGCCGCTGGATTAGAGATAGAAATATTTGCTCTGCGCCCTCCGGCGGAAACTCATTTTCAAAATATTATTTCCCAAGTTCGCGCTCCCGTTTACTATATTCGTAAACCCATCCAAGGGCGAGTTAGCGAATCTCTCAATAGCCTTAACCCAACAGCCGCTAGCTTCTTCTGGGCAGAACTTCAGGAAGCCAGTAAAATTATCCCCGATTTTTGGACAAAATTAGAGTTTGCTCAAGGAGAAAAAGCCAGTACCGTTTATCAAGCCGCCTGGTTAGCACGAGAGGTACGGTTAAAAAATATTAGTCATCTCCACGCCCATTTTGGTACAGTGGCAACCAGTGTTGCTCGTTTGGCTGCTCATTTTGCCGGAATTACTTATACTTTCACGGCTCATGCTAAGGATATTTTCCATGAAAGTGTCGAACCGGAAGATATGAAACGGAAGCTACAAGATGCGGCAAGTGTGATTACGGTTAGTGACTATAATCTCAAGTATTTACAACAGATGTATGGTGCAGCCGCCGCCCCTATCCAGCGCATTTATAATGGCTTGAATTTAAACCAGTTGGGGTATAAATCTCCCCAAGAACGCCCACCCACTATTCTTTCAGTCAGTCGATTGGTGGAGAAAAAAGGGGTTTCTGTTTTAATTGACGCTTGTTCGATTCTTGCCCATCGCGGCTGTTCGTTTCACTGTCAAATTATTGGATCGGGTTCATTAGAAGCAAATCTACGAGAGCAAATTCAACACCTCGGTTTAGAATCAACGGTTGAAATTATTGGTTCGCGTCCTCAAAATGAAGTCTTTGAGCATATCCAGAATGCGGCTGTATTTGCTGCACCTTATATTATTGGTAGCGATGGAAATCGTGAGGGTTTACCAACGGTTTTACTGGAAACGATGGCGCTGGGCACGCCTTGTGTGGCTACTGATGTAACCGGAATTCCTGAAGTTGTGCGTCATGAAGAGACGGGATTGATGGTGGATCAACATGATTCTCAGGCGTTAGCAAATGCCCTAGAACGCTTACTGATTAATTCCAGTTTACGGGTGAAACTGGCAACAAAAGCGCGGCAATTGATTGAGTCAGAGTTTGATATTTATCGCAATACTGCGGTTTTACGCACTATTTTTAATCAAGTGGTTAATCAAGATAAGTTACAGTCTTCCCCAGTTGTTTCTAATCATATATTATCCCAGTCTGACCCACAAGATAATGTTAGTTTTACGCAAAATGTATAAGTAGGTTGGGTTTCGCGTAAGCGTTACCAAACAGGATATCTTGTCATTTGTCAAATAACCCTTTTATTCCAGACTTGAGACGGGGCGGGTTTAGTAACATCAGGGTCAATAATAAAATTAAGTGGTGAAACCCGCCCCTACAGACCTATTTATTTTATCCACAACACAGGGCGGGTTTAATGACATTACGGTCAAGAATAAAATTAATTAGTGAAACCCGCCCCTACAAGGTTATTTATTTTATCCCTGATTCAGGGCGGGTTTAGTAACATTAGGGTCAAGAATAAAGTTAAGTGGTGAAACCCGCCCCTACAAACCTATTTATTTTATCCATAACACAGGGATAATTGAGGGGAAATAGGGTTAAAAATAAAGTTAGTTGTTTATCGTTTGTTGAAGCTATAAATTATGCGAATTGCTTATATTTGCGCTGATCCAGGTATTCCCGTTTTTGGTCAAAAAGGTTGCTCGATTCATGTTCAGGAGGTAATTCGCGCTTGGTTAAAACTAGGAATACAGGTTGATTTATTTGCCACACGAATCGGTGGTGATCCGCCACCGGATTTAGCCGATGTCATCGTTCATCGTTTACCCTCTATTCCCAAAGGTGAAATAGCTGCCCGTGAACAAGCTGCCCTATCTGCTAACCTTGATCTACGTATAGCACTTGAAAATAACGGTATTTTCAACTTAGTTTATGAGCGTTACTCGCTCTGGAGTTTTACCGGAATGGATTATGCCAAGTCTATGGGAATACCAGGGATTTTAGAAGTCAATGCTCCCTTGATTCAAGAACAGGCAAAACATCGGGGATTAGTCGATCGCACACTAGCCGAACAAGTGGCACAGCAAGTGTTTAGTACAGCCAGTGCAATTATTGCCGTGTCTGAAGAAATTAAGACTTATATAGAAAGCTATCCGGGAGTAAGTAAACGAGTGCATATTATCGCTAATGGCGTTAACCCAGAGCGTTTTTCCTGTGATATTAAATTGCCGTTATCGATTCATCCAGAACCATTTACCGTGGGATTTGTTGGCACACTCAAGCCTTGGCATGGAGTATCGATTTTAGTCGAAGCCTTTGACACCCTACATCAAAAGTATGGGAATACGCGACTATTAATTGTCGGGGATGGACCCGAACGGGATAATTTAGTCACAGAATTATCAGCACGCGAATTATTAGAGGTGACTCATTTTACCGGAGCAGTTAATCCTGATAAAATTCCTGAATTTTTAGCAAAAATGACCGTTGCCGTTGCCCCTTATCCGCACCAATCTGATTTTTATTTTTCACCCTTAAAAGTCTATGAATACATGGCAGCCGGATTACCCGTAGTGGCAAGTCGTATTGGACAATTGAGAGAATTAATTGAAGATGAAATTAATGGGTTATTGTGTCCTCCAGGTGACACCGTAGCCTTAGCCACAACTTTGGAGCGCCTCTACCATAATCCTGAATGGGGCAAACAGCTAGGAAAAGCCGCCAGACAGACGATACAACACCATCATACCTGGGATGCGATCGCGAAACGTCTATTAGAAATCGCGGGTATGGCAGAGGGAGCAGAGGGTGTAGGGGCGGGTTTGACAGATAACATTTTGCACCAAACTGATAACTTGACTAAACCCGCCCTTCTAGGGGAACAGGGGAAGCCGATTGGGAATGACGAATGACGAATGACATAAGACAAATGACACAAAAATCCATCCCTAGTTTCTGGCGAATATTACATCGCTTCTCCCCCTATCTTCAGAAACAAAGTTTACTCTTAATCACAGCGGGATTCGCTCTATTCGCTGAAGTCGTATTACGATTACTTGAACCGTGGCCCCTGAAATTTGTTTTTGACTATATTTTAATTGATGCACCCGATAAAAACATTAGTATTCTCAATCGTTTTGATCCAGTAACATTGCTAACTCTCTCGGCTTTCGGGTTAATCGCCATCACCGCACTACGAGCAATAGCATCTTACTGGAGTACCGTGAGTTTAGCCCTAGCCAGTAGCCGCATCTTAGCCGAAATTCGCGAACAACTCTATCGCCATCTTCAGTGCCTATCTCTCTCCTACCATACCAAAGCCAGAAGTGGTGATTTATTAGTGCGAATCAGCACCGATACCACCCGATTACAAGAAATTGTCCTCACCGCCGTCATGCCGCTTTTAGTCAGCATTATGACACTATTGGGTATGATTGGAATCATGATTTGGATCGATCGCGATCTAACATTACTAGCATTAATTACCTTACCCTTCTTTTGGTTTGCCGCCACCCGCCTAAGTGAGCGAATCCAGCAAGCCTCACGTCAGCAGCGTTGGCGTGAGGGGGCTGTCGCCGCCACTCTAGCCGAATCCATTGGCGCAATTAAATTAGTACAAGCCCTTTCCCTGCAAGACGCCTTCGCCAACGTCTTCTCCCAAGCCAATCACCGCAGTCTCAAGGAAAGCGTGAAAACCCAACGCTTATCCGCTAGCTTAGAACGTACTGTGGATGTCGTCATCGCCATTGGTACAGCCATTGTCTTGTGGTATGGTGCAAAGCTGACATTACGGGATGCTCTAACCCCAGGGGATGTTCTCGTTTTCTTAACCTATCTCAAACAAGCCTTTAAACCCATACAAAACTTCGCCAAATATACCGGGCGACTATCAAAAGCCGTCGCCTCTGGGGAGCGTGTTTTAGACATTTTAGATGAAACACCAGAGATTAGTGATTCCCCGTTTGCCATTGTCGCGCCTCCATTTCAAGGATATGTCCGATTTGATTGTGTTAGCTTTGCCTATCAAACCAGTAATCCCTTACTCAAAGCCATTGAATTAGACATAAAACCCGGACAAAAAGTGGCTCTCGTTGGCACCTCCGGAAGTGGTAAATCAACACTCTTGAGCCTACTTTTGCGTTTGTATGACCCCAGCGAAGGGCGAGTCATGATTGATGGACGAGATATTCGTGACTATACCCTCAAATCATTACGAACTCAAATTAGTGTCGTCATGCAAGACAGTATACTCTTTGCCGCCACCGTTTGGGAAAACATCGCTTATGGAGTACCCGATGCTACCCACGCCCAGATTGAAGCAGCCGTGCGTCTTGCTAATGCTCACGAATTTGTCGAAGCACTTCCCCAAGGCTACGACACCATCTTAGGCGAGCGAGGCTCCACCCTCTCCGGAGGACAACGTCAACGTTTAGCCATCGCCCGATCCGCCATTCGCAAAGCCCCCATTCTCATCCTCGATGAACCCACCACCGGCTTAGACAAACATAACGAACAAGCCGTCATCACCGCCCTAGAAAGCGTAGCCCAAAACCGCACCACCTTTCTCATCACCCATGACTTAACCCTCGCCGCTCGTGCTGATTTAATTCTCTACCTAGAAAACGGACAAATCCTCGAACAAGGAACCCATTCTCAATTAATGCAAATCAATGG
Source organism: Coleofasciculus sp. D1-CHI-01 (assembly GCF_040218875.1). Lineage (NCBI taxonomy): Bacteria > Bacillati > Cyanobacteriota > Cyanophyceae > Coleofasciculales > Coleofasciculaceae > Coleofasciculus > Coleofasciculus sp. D1-CHI-01. Next base: position 51,872 of record NZ_JAVJQP010000071.1, on the reverse strand, counting down.
AAAATATACCAGCTTATATCAGATGCAATCTCCAGCCGATAGACAAAACAAAAAGCAAGAAATAAGTAGGTGAACACCATAAAAGCTAACGGTGGAGATCGTCATTCGTCATTCGTCATTCGTCATTTGTCAGGGTTTGAGACTCTCATGTCCCATAATTCCTCCAAATCCCCCAACCCATCATCCAAATCCCCCAAACCCTCTGCGCCCCTCTGCGCTTACCTCTGCGTACCTCTGCGTTAAAAAAACATCAGTTCGACGCCACCCATTTAACTCTAAAATCTTCAATCCCATGACCATTCCCGTAATCGATCCATTCAACATCACCACCGATCCAAACCTGTCATTCCTTACCGCAGCCCTTAACCCAATCACCGCCCAGCAAAAACTAACCCAAAACCTACCACAACCCCTTCAAAAAAGCAACCTTTGTGCGATTAAAGTCATTCGCCACAAACCCGGACGTCGCTGCTTAATAGAATACAACCTAACAAACCCCAATAATTCAACCATTCCCATCACCCTCCTCGGCAAAGTACGGGCAAAAGGCACTGATTTTAAAAGCTATCAACTCAACAAAACCCTTTGGCAAAAAGGATTTACCGATAATAGTAACGATGGAATTAGCATCCCCGAACCCATCGCCATAATTCCCGAATTTCAGATGTGGCTTCAGCGCAAAGTCCCCGGAGTAACCGCCACAAAACTACTCCCCCAACCCCAAGGAATTCCCCTATCTAAACGAATTGCCGAAGCCATTCATAAACTACATCAAGCCAAAATACCGCCCCAGCGTCGCCACACCATAGCCGATGAACTGCGAATTTTGCACGAACGTCTGCCCTTAGTGACTCAACTCAAACCCCAGTGGGAAAGCCGTTTAGAGCAAATTTTAGCGGCGTGCGATCGCGTGGCATCAATAACCCCAGAACCGCAACTTCTAGGGATTCATCGCGACTTTTATCCCGACCAAATTCTTGTCGATAACACTCGCCTTTATTTGCTGGATCTAGACTTATATTGTCAAGGCAATCCCGGCTTAGATATTGGTAATTTTATTGGACATATCACCGAGCAAAGTTTGCGTACTTCAGGGCATCCCGAAGCCTTAGTGGAGTGTGAAAATGCGTTAGCTGAGAGATTTATTCAGCTTGCAGGTGAAGCCCTTCGTCCAGCGATTCAGTCTTATACAACCTTAACCTTAGTGCGACATATTTACATCAGCACTCAGTTTCCAGAGCGATGTCAATTTACTGAATCTTTATTAGAACTGTGTGAACAACGTCTCAAATAAAAGATGATTAGACAAGTTTTATATCAAAAACTAGGGCTTGTGATAATTGTATTAGTTTCTCCTTTAATAGAAACACATACCACCCTAGCCAATGAGTTTCTGACAACCGATATTCACCCTAATCGTTCACGGTCAAAGGAACTCACCAATAGTGACATGAACGCCGTCACACCTGTATCTCAGCTAGCCGATGTCAGTCCTGATGATTGGGCATTTCAGGCATTGCGATCGCTCATTGACCGCTATGGTTGCCTCATCGGATATCCTAATAACACCTATCGCGGCAATCAAACCCTGACTCGCTATGAATTTGCCACTGGATTAAAGGCTTGTCTAAATTACATTTACGAACAAAATATTAACAGTACAACCAACCCCGTTGCCGAAACTGATCTAAAAACATTGCAACGATTACAACAAAATTTTTCTACTGAATTAAACCTACTTAGCGAACGGGTATACAGCCTAGAAAATCGCACAACTCAATTAGAGTCTCGGCAATTTTCTCCCACCACTGAATTAGAAGGAGAGGTGATTCTTGCGTTTAGTGGAGTTCAGGGAACAAAAAAAGCTGATGGAACTGGAGAACCCATTGAGAATAATCTCACCTTTGGCAATCGATTTCGCCTCACATTAGAAACGAGTTTTACTGGAAAAGATAGACTACAAATCCGTTTACAAGGTCGTGATATTCCCGAATTTGCTGAAGCCACAGGGACACAAATGGCAAACTTAGGATTTGATGGAAAAGATGACAATGAAGTAGAACTTGATGAATTAGAGTACAGATTTTTAGTCACTCCCCAAACCCAAGTGAGTCTGGGTACAGTAGGAATCGGGTTAGGCGATTTAATCCCCACCGTCAACCCTCTATTTAGCGGAAGTGGGGATGGTTCCATTTCCACCTTTGGGCGAGAAAATCCCATCCGTCGTCAAGGAGAAGGGGCGGGAATTGGCATTTCTCAGAACTTGGGGGAGTCTGTTAATTTATCCTTGGGATATGTTGCGATTGATGCCAATGAAGCCGATAATGGGATTTTGGGCAATGATACTTATGCTGCGATCGCGCAATTAACCTGGCAACCTAGTGACATCGCCTCTTTAAGTTTCACATATACCCGTTCCTCGAATAGTTTTAATACGGGAACGGGTAGCGAATTAACCAGTGATCCGTTTAATCGCGAGACTGAAGACATAATTGCTAACTCTTTTGCCGCTGAAGCCTCTATACGAGTCAATCCAGGATTTATTTTAGGCGGGCGAGTGGGTTTAATTCAAGCGCAAGCTAATGACTTACCCAATCAACCTAATGCTAATATCTTTACCTGGGCGATGTTGTTGGCTTTGCCGGATTTTGGCAAAGAAGATAGTTTAGCCGGTATTGTAATTGGTCAACCGCCAAAGATTATTGATAATCAAATGGGTAATGATTTTGAGGATCGGGATACAGCGTTACATCTAGAAACATTTTACCGTTTTTCGCTGAATGACGATATCTCGATTACTCCCGGATTATTTGTGATTACTAATCCAGAACACAATGATGATAATGATGTGATTTATGTTGGCACTATCCGAGTTACATTGACGTTTTAATCTTGATTTAATCTGAGGTTCTGTGATTAGCGAAGGCGCTGTAGCTTCCCCAGTGACAAGCCGTGTAGAATAAAGTTCAGGGGGACTCTCCCGTACTTAGGGTATACTGAATAAGTTTTAAGGCGATTAAGCTAGGTTTTGCTCAAATCAAGCCAATCGATACACAGATTATAAAAATATTCAATTTAAGAGTAGCTAATTAACCGCGATCGCATTGCTCTATTCCCGGTTCTAAGGTACAGTATCCAAGGAGGATAGCCCATGACTTCACCAACAGCCAGAAATCAAGAACGGGTACTCGTCGCCGGAGCCACAGGCGGAGTTGGACAATTAACCGTTGCCAAACTCCTAGAGAAAGGGTTTCCTGTGCGTGTACTTACCCGCAACGCTGAAAAAGCCCGGACTATGTTTGATAACCGCGTAGAAATTGCTATTGGCGATATCCGTCAGCCAGCTACTCTCCCCGCCGCCACTCAGACTATTACTCACATTATCTGTTGTACTGGAACCACAGCTTTACCCTCTAATAAATGGGATTTCGACACAATGGATCAAGGGGAGGGGTTAGGAAATTTAATTGAATGGGGTAAAATTTATCTGGATGCCGACTATCGCCGCACTCATGCTCGAAATAGTCCTGAACAAGTGGATGCTCAAGGGGTGAGTAATTTAGTCAATGTTGCACCCAAGGATTTAAACCGATTTGTGTTTATCTCCTCCTGCGGTGTTTTGCGGAAAGATAAACCACCTTTCAATCTTTTGAATGCTTTCGGTGTACTGGATGCCAAAGAAAAGGGGGAATCAGCTATTATTAATTCTGGGTTACCTTACACAATTATTCGCCCCGCACGGCTAATTGATGGTCCCTACACTTCCTATGATTTAAACACACTCTTGAAGGCAAAAACAAATGGTAAATTAGGGGTGGTTGTGGGGACAGGCGATACCCTAAACGGTGAAACCAGTCGAATTGATGTAGCCGCCGCCTGCGTTGAATGTATTGATCATCCGGTGACAGAGGGAAAGGTTTTTGAGTTAGTTAATCAAGGCGCAAGACCTGCTAAAATTGATTGGACAGCACTGTTTTCTGGTCTGGAATAGTTGAAAGGTTTAATACCAAGTTGCAGTCTAAGGTAGAATCTGTCATGGTTCGCAGAATGCAGTGAAACCCTTCACGACCTTCGAGGGCAGGCTCCATGACGCTCGCGCATCTGTCCAGATTCTCGTATCTCGTTCCTCGCTATAGCGAAAGCTTCACGCAACGCTGTTCCTAGACATGATAGAACGCAACTTGGTATAAGGTAGGCGTTTTTTTGAACTGTTAGGGGTGAGATAGGGCGGGTTTTGTTGGTACGTTAGGGGTGAGATAGGGCGGGTTTTGTTGATACGTTAGGGGTGAGATAGGGCGGGTTTTGTTGATACGTTGTGGGTGAGATAGGGCGGGTTTTGTTGATACGTTATGGGTGAGATAGGGCGGGTTTTGTTGATACGTTATGGGTGACAAGTTAATTCAGTTCCTAAACCCGCCCCTACAATGCTGTCCACAATGCCAACCCACCACCGCGTCCTCTTGCTGCAATTGCCCGTTTTTCGACGAGAAAATAGGTAAAAAATGCCTTATCTTTTAACGGTTTATCATAAAAAGAAGCCTCTCGCTCTTGACCGCCGCGAATATATCCGTTATACAATTTTAAGCCAAATAATGACACGTTCATGCGGGTGAAATCAAAAGCCAGGATATTCGTCTTAGCAAAAAACTGAGTGGGTCCAGTGACAACCAATTGCAGAGATCCCAGTTGTACTGAATTTACCACTGTTCCTTGCTCTTGACTGGCTTCTGATGGGGAGTAGGATAACTGAATCGTTACCCATTTCGGCAAAAACCGTCCCGCACCCAACACCACGCCAGCACGCTGACGAGAGCGTTTGGTTCCGGTGATAAATCCCAATCGCCATGTTCCCAGTAACTCGGAATAGCTATGGCGTACTTTCCTCTGTTTGGCTGTCTTCTCAGCGGTTAACAGCGCCTCAACCACAGCCTTTGATTCAGGGGGTTTGGTAGAAGACGTGGTTAAAAACGCGATCGCGTGATCAAGTGTCGGATCAGTTAAGTCTGTGGTCATAAAATGACTATACCAAAATAGTGGAATAGGTTGTAGTGGCGTGGCACACCTTATTTGATGGATTAGCATTGTAGGGGCGCATGGCGTGCGCCCGGTTTAAACGTCAAATCTATTCCACAATTTTAGCTGTGTCAGTCCAGTAGGTTGGGTTTCGACTTCGCTCAACCCAACAGAATCTAGGGCTAAGGTTCCCTACTACGAACTACCAACTAAGGTTTGTCGGGTTTGTGTTCCAATAAAACTGTTTTCACGGGTTCATATTCAGCTTGAATCTGGGAGAATAGCGCGGCTTTAATCTCAACGGTATCACTATTCGCCTTGGCTTCTAACTCCTGACACAAATGAGCTAAACGGCTTGCTCCTAACATCGCACTGCTGGATTTCAAGGTATGAGCGGTTCGCGTCACCAGTTCGGTTTCTCCCTGGGTGATCCCATCCGACAAGTCTTGTAAGAGTTTAGGCGCATCCTCTAGATAGCGCGTAATCACTTCGGCTAATACCTCCTCTTGATTCAGCATCTCCCGTAATTGTTGAAAAATTACCGGGTCAAATACGGGTTTATTCGATACATCTAATAAACCCGCCTGGGTATTATCCGATGAGGTTGTATCAATAGAACGCCTAACTTCCTCTGCTTCCCCTGCTCCCCCTGCTCCCTCTGCTCCCTCTGCTTCCCCTGCTCCCTCTGCTCCCCCAGCTCCCCCAGCTCCCTCTGCTCCCCCAGCTCCCCCAGCTCCCCCAGCTCCCCCAGCTCCCTCTGCTCCCCCAGCTAGGGCGGGTTTAGTTAAGTTAGAGGTTTTCTCCGCAAGGGTATTGGTAAAACCCGCCCCTACACCCCCTGCTTTCTTTAACGCCTCAACCAATTCCTCAATGCGGATGGGTTTGCTGATATAATCATCCATACCTGCCTCGATGCACATTTCGCGATCGCCCACCATGGCATTAGCAGTCATGGCAATTATTCGCGGACGTTGTGATTGAGTATCCCCATCTAAATCAGACCACTCTTGACAAATGCGCCGGGATGCCTCTAGCCCATCCATTTCTGGCATCTGTACGTCCATAAACACCACATCATAAGGCTGACGCCGTAGCGCTTCCAAGACTTCTAACCCATTCCCTGCGACATCTGCTCGATATCCCATCCGTTGCAACAGATGCAACCCTACCTGCTGATTCACCGGATTATCTTCTGCCAGTAAAATCCGTAGGGGTAACCGTTCACCCATCTTGGCATCAATGTCTGGTTTCTTGGCGCTGTGAACTTTCACCTTAATCGGTATCCCCGCCATCGCTTGCATCAGCACATCACACAGTTGAGACTGTTTAATCGGTTTAGTCAGAAACCCAGCAAACGTCTGCTTCACATCAGGTGTATCGACTTGCAACTCACCCAGAGACGAGAGCATCACCAGAGCCAGCGTTTGACAACCGGGAACTTTACGAATTTTTTGCGCCAATGTCACCCCATCCATCTCTGGCATCTGCATATCCAGAATTGCCAAGTCAAACCGTTCCCCCTGATGTAGCCAATCTAAGGCTTGAACCCCTGATTGTGCCGCATAGCATTCCATTCCCCAAACTTGAGCTTGGCGCATCAAAATCTTACGATTGGTGTCGTTATCATCAACAATTAGCAGTCGTTGACCATCGAGTTCCAATCGACAAACCTGATTCGTATTCTGCTGGGTACTCGGATCAGCCGGAACCACGAGGGTGAAGTAAAAGGTTGAACCCACTCCATCTTGACTGTCTACCCACATTGTCCCGCCCATCATTTCGCACAATTGCTTACAGATGGCAAGTCCCAATCCTGTACCACCATATTTGCGGGTGGTGGAGGAATCGATTTGACTGAAGGGTTGAAATAAACGGTTTAATCGTTCTGGGGGAATACCAATCCCGGTATCCTTAACCGCAAATTGAATCCGATAATGAGGGGTAGCCACCGAGGGAGTAATTCGTGGAGTTAGGCTAGTTTTTGTTTCCCGGCGCTCCCATTGTTCATAGTCGAGTTTCTCGGCGTTAACGGAAACAATCACTTCCCCCGATTGGGTAAATTTAACCGCATTGCTTAACAGGTTAACCAAAATTTGCCGTAAGCGGGTTACATCACCAATAATCATGCGGGGGGTTTGAGGCGTGATTTGATATGCCAGTTCTAAGTGCTTATCACTGGCTTTAGCCGCTAATAGATCTAGACAATTTTCAATACAAATTTGCAGATCAAAGGAGACTTCTTCCAACTCTAGTTTGCCGGATTCAATCTTGGAGAAGTCAAGAATATCATTAATAATGGTGAGTAAGGTATCACCACTATTACGAATGGTCGTGACAAATTCTTGTTGATGTGACGTTAACTGCGTATCCAAAAGCAGTCCAGTCATACCAATCACCCCATTCATCGGCGTGCGAATTTCATGACTCATCGTGGCGAGGAATTCGCTTTTAGCCCGAGTCGCTGCCAAAGCCACATCACGAGCTTGTGCCAATTCTTGTGCTGCCTGTTGACGCTCAATTTCTCCGCCAATCCACTGCGCCATCAGTCGTAACATTTCTATTTCTATATCTTTGAATGGCTTTTCTCGGGGGGTGAGACTGGCGAAACAGAGTGTACCATACAAGTCTCCAGCGACAACCACAGGGACACCGATATAGGCTTCGACTTGGAAAACTTTGAAGCCAGGGTGATTGTGCCACTGGCTGGTGCTAGCGGATAAGATACAAAGGGGTTTTTTGGCGTGTACGATTTCGGCGCAGTAGGTTTGTTTCAGGTCAAGAGTGACGCCTTTGAAGCTCAAATTATTGGGCATTTGAGCGGCAATAATTTCATAACGCCCATTCTCGGTGTCAATGTTTTCAATATGAGAGAGGATACCGACATCCAGATTAAACTGGCGGCGTCCCATGGTTAGTAAGTTTTGCAGCTTTTGCTCAAAGTTAGAATTTTGTCCGGTTGTGACTTCGTATAAAGCGCGAATTATGGCAGCATTTTCGCGCAGTTCTTGTTCAATGTGTTTGCGTTGAGTAATATCAATGGCAATGCCTAAAATTGCGGGTGTTGCTGAACCCGTGACATAGAAGGGAATGCGGGTGGTTTGCACGATGCGGATATTCCCCTGAGCATCGGGAACTCGTTCTTCTGGGATGTGTTTGGGTTGTCCATCTTGGATAATTTGCCGTTCTTCTTCGCGAATGCGGCGCAGTTGTTCGGGAGATTGAATAAAGTCTTCGTCTTTGTGGTTGAGCAGATGTTCTACCGTTGTCCCATAGGCATCTGCGATCGCTTGATTGACTAAGATAAACTGTCCATCTAAATTTTTGGCGAAAATAAAGTGAGGCACTAGATCAATGATTTGACGTAGCTTTTGCTCACTGGCTTGTAACTGTTCGGCGGCTTGCTTGCGATCGCTAATATCCTCCACTGATCCTTCATAGTACAGCAGCACACCACTGGCATCCCGCACCGCACGAGTATTCTCACTAATCCAGATAATACTCCCGTCTTGGCGATACACTTGGGACTCGAAACTGGAGACAGAACCCTGTTGATGAATTAGGCGTTTAAATTCAGCCCGTTGGTTTTGATCGACGTAGAGTTGATGTTCACAATTAGTGAGGCGGTTGATCAGGGCGGCGGGGGAGGGATAACCATAAATCTTAGCCAGAGCCGGATTAGCGCTAAGATACCGTCCATCGGGGGTGGTTTGGAAGATACCCCAACCCGCGTTTTCAAAGATACTGCGATATTTTTCTTCGGCTTCCAGCAAGGCGTCGGCGACTTGGATACGTTCTTTGATTTCCCGTTCTAACTTCTGATTCACCTGGGTTAATTCTTTGGTACGCTCATTGACACGCTGCTCAAGTTGTGAATTTAGAGTACGCACCGCCGCTTCTGCTTGTTTGCGATCGCGGATTTCAATTTCCAACGCCTGATTCGCCGCTTGCAGTTGAGCGGGGCTGGGTAGCGCCAAGGCTTGGGGAGTCAGCGGAATCAGTACCATCGCCGTGTAACAGGAAACCAGAGCCGTAACTGCTTTAATCAAGCCAGAGAGCCAATAATCTGGAAACCAAAGTGTCCAGACTCCCATGACATGAGTCATCCCACAGGCAATAATAAAAGCACCAAATAAGAAAAATATTCTGGGAAACGGGACATCCTCTCGCTGGCTAACAAAGTAAAGCAGAATAACAGGAATTGAAAAATAAGCCAGCGCGATTAAGGCGTCAGAAATAACATGTAGGGAAACTAAATTCGTTTGCCACAAGTAGCAATGACCGTGAGGAATATACAACAGGGTTGTTAATAAATCTGGCATTGTCAGTCCTTCAATAATCCAGCAGATTGACTCGCTAATCAATCAATAGTTTTTGCCGTGAGCAGAGCAAATTTTGAGTTCCCTCCCCTTGACAAAGGGAGGGTTGGGGAGGAGTCCGTCTCAAGGTATTCGAGATCTCAATTGTTTGATCCTGCCCCTAGTCTACTTGTCTAGTCTGCCCATTCTTATCCGGCTAATGCACAGGTCGATCCGCGAGTTGCTCTAATTCCGTTTCCTGTAGAAAATGGCAAAACATTAATAGCTAACGGTAAATCATCCATTTCTCTCTATGTATTAGCACAACCTGTAAGAAATCTTTATCCCCAACACCTTATCTATAATAGATGTTTGGGTTGGGCAAGCAGGGAAGCAGAGGGATACCAGATGGAAGGACGATGACACGTTAAAATAATGTAATCAAAGATTCTCGCCAACGTTACGGATATCACTATCATAGTTGAGAAAGACTAATATTCACCCTGTTTGCCGTGAAAGGAGAATCAATCGTCCAAACGCTGAACAGGTCTAAGTTTTCCGTCTGCGTTATTTACCAACCCGCCTGAAGAGGATATCCTGATGAGTCAGTCCTCCGATAAACCACCGAATCCCAATCCAAACACTAACACTCAACTCCAATCCTTAACCTCTGTAGTCAATAGTAGCTCTACCCCCATCAATCAAGCCTCTTCTGTAGAAGTTACCGAAGCCATTGAAGAAGGGAAAGATTCTCGCCGGAAATGGAGAAGGCTAAACATCGCTCTCCTCAAATACGACGAGGAAAAGCGGCGGCAGCCAACGGTAATGGGACATAGTCTGATTCTTTTCACCTTGTTGGCTATTCTCTTTGCTGCTTATTTCTGTAAAGAAAGAGTGGCTATTCACCGCGCCAAAATTTGGTTGTCGGATTGGGAAACCTACCCAGATATTTCTCTAAGCTATTCAGCAAAAACCTTTCAACCATCCGGAAATTCATCCAGCTTTTCCCCGGCTGAACTACAGAGCATTGATCAACAGCTTCAAGAAGTGCATGTCCGGATTAAAATTCATGAGCAAATCATGAAATCATTCTATCGACGCTACTACACTACCACATCTTTAGCTACGGGGGCGGCTATTGTGGCAGGGATTTGCCTGTTTGTCATTACTCGTGAGGGATGGAAACAAGCCAATAAGGGATTGATTACTATTTTGCTCGTGGCGTCAACCAGTGCCTTATTGTTTCGAGAAATTCCCCGAATTTTTAAGTATGAAGAAAACTTTAGGGAGAATTTTCGCCAATACCAAGAATATGTAGCGTTGAGAAATAAGATTTACAGTTTTTTGGCGACGGGAACGGATGGCAGATTAAGCTACCTAAACTGGGGAAAGTCCAAATCAACCTACATCGCCCAATTCCCGATGGCTTCATCATTAAGCAGGTTAGGGTAATCAAGAAGGCAATAGGTTGGTTTGCGGTCATAAGCATTCAGTCTGATATTTCTATTCCTGATCCAGTGCCGGACGGTCACTTCATCGGAGTAGACGTTGGATTGAACAGGGAGTAGCTTTACAGAATCTTTAACCTTTTCCCCCGGAACTTTACCGAAACTTTATAGATCTAGTCCTGGGATTGCAGTAATCTTTTTAGTGTAGTAGAGAGTTAAGGTTGACTCCGCCAAATGAACAGAGCGGGGTCTTTTTGTGGGCATGGGGAACCCTTCCAAGGGTTTGGGAACCAAACCCCTACTGTCGGCGGGGTCAACAGGATTGATGAATGTTACAAAAATTAAACATGAAATCCATGTCCATTCATATCTTGGGGATAAAAAACAGCACCCTCTGGATTTACCCCCCAGATTTAGGGGACAACCTGACTAAATTGCCTAGATATGGCGAAATCGATGCATCTGAGTCGCGATCGCAACCCAATTGCCCAACCCTAATCCTGAAGCCTGCGGTTTACTGTCCCCCAGGTTGGCTGAGAAATCAATCTCCCCATTTTTGGCACAAGGAATTAGCATATAAGGGTGACTAAACTGTACACTCCCTTACAATCCCTAAGGGAAGGTCGCTGGTTCAAGCTCATCTGTGGCGCAAGTTTTCAGCACCTCCCTGCCGTTCGTAACCTCACCTTGGCGTATACTCTAGCTGGGGCTGATTGTATTGATGTGGCAGCTGACCCTGCCGTAATTGCGGCGGCAAAGACAGCCTTAGGGATGGCGACAAGTCTCGTGGAGTCCGGTCAAGCACAAAGCATGGGATACAGTAACCCACCCTGGTTAATGGTCAGTTTAAATGATGGAGAAGATCCCCATTTTCGCAAAGCTGAATTTAACCCCAATGCTTGTCCTCCAGACTGTCCGCGCCCTTGCCAAACGATTTGTCCGGCTCAAGCGATTGTCTTTGAGCCACCGCCAACTCCGCCGGAGTCCCTCAAACAGGCGAAACCTGACCAACCTTTCAACTATCCTCACTCGCCCAAGGGATTCTCCGGTGTTATTGATCAACGCTGTTATGGCTGCGGACGTTGCTTACCCGTTTGCCCCAGTCAACTGATCTATACTCGCTCCTATGTATCCACCCCCACAACTCTAGCGGAACTGATTCTTTCAACGGGCGTTGATGCTTTGGAAATTCACACCCAAGTCGGGCATTTTAGTGATTTTAAACGACTCTGGGGCGCGATCGCTCCCTGGGTTCATAGCCTGAAGTTGCTGGCTATCAGTTGTCCGGATGGTGAGGGCTTGATTGATTATCTCTGGGAACTTTACCATCTGATCACGCCCTTACCTTGTCCCCTCCTCTGGCAAACCGATGGCAAGCCAATGAGTGGTGATATTGGGACAGGAACCACTCGAAAAGCCGTGAAACTGGCACAAAAGGTGTTATCCGCCAACTTACCTGGATACGTGCAACTGGCGGGTGGAACCAATCACCATACCGTCAGTAAACTCAAAGCAGTAGGACTCCTCAACCCTGGAACCCCAGAAGACCCTACCGCTAACCCCATCCAGCCCTTTGTCGCGGGTGTGGCTTACGGAAGCTATGCCCGGGTATTACTGGCTCCAATTTTAGACCAACTCGATCAATACCATGAAGCAAATCATAATATCAATTTCCAAGCATTTCCATTATCATCAAGGGCAAACCTGGAAAATGATCCGCATCGGCTGGCAAAAGCCGTGGCTCTAGCCCATTCCCTAGTATCTCAACTGAAGTCTGTTTCTAAGCCTGTTCCAGACGAACTCAGGAGGTTGGTGGATATAAACCCAACGATATGAAGCTCTGTAAATAGTCCTCACACCTTTACCTCAGATACATCAGGCGAATGACATAAGACAAATGACGAATGACGAATGACAAGCCTATGGTGAATGCCAACGGGATGAACCCATCCCATCCCCAATCGTTATCCAATCAAGCCTTATCTAACACCACCAATTTAGCTGGGATGCAGATTACTGAGGATCTCCAAAAATTACTCGCTATTTTGCCAGAGGATATTCGCCAAATCCTGGAGCAACACCCCCATCGCGACAATTTAATTGAAGTGGTGATGGATTTGGGTCGATTTCCTGAGGTGCGTTTCCCCTCTGGTGCCGAATATCTGTCCGAAACCCCCGTCACCGCTGAACAATTAAACTATTGTGTTGAGCGGGTTGGGCATTTCAGTGGGGATAATCGAGCCGGACTGGAGAAAACCTTACACCGGATTAGCGCGATTCGCAATCGTCCCGGCGACATTATCGGGTTAACCTGTCGCGTCGGACGAGCGGTGTTTGGCACTATTGGTCTGATTCATGATCTCGTCGAACGGGGTCAATCAATTTTGATGTTGGGGCGTCCAGGTGTGGGCAAAACGACGGCGTTACGCGAAATTGCCCGGGTGCTGGCAGATGATCTACAAAAACGGGTAGTGATTATTGATACCTCCAATGAAATTGCAGGCGATGGCGATATTCCCCATCCCGCCATTGGTCGAGCTCGACGGATGCAAGTGTCGCGTCCAGAACTTCAACATCAGGTGATGATTGAAGCGGTAGAAAATCACATGCCCGAAGTGATTGTCATTGATGAAATTGGCACCGAACTCGAAGCCCTAGCCGCTCGCACGATCGCAGAACGAGGGGTGCAGTTGGTGGGGACGGCGCATGGAAACCAAATCGAGAATCTGATTAAAAATCCGACGCTCTCTGATTTAGTCGGTGGGATTCAAGCCGTAACTCTGGGTGATGATGAAGCCAGACGTCGGGGTTCTCAAAAAACGGTATTGGAACGCAAAGCCCCGCCCACCTTTGAGATTGCGGTGGAAATGCTGGAGCGTCAGCGCTGGGTAGTGCATGAGAGTGTTGCGGATACCGTGGATGCGCTACTGCGGGGACGCAAACCGAATCCGCAAGTGCGGACGGTGGATGAGCAGAATAAGGTAATTATTACCCGTGAATTCCCTGATGCACCCGCACCCCTGGATCGCCATACCCAGTCCGGGATAGTGGCACAACCCAGTGGCTGGCGTTCGTCGGGACAGATGCAGCCACTATCGCGTTCCTCATCACCGGCTTCGGCTCAAACCAGTTATTTTGATCAGCTTCTCCATGACTCTTGGCAACAACCCAATTCCGTTGGCGAGGTTGTAGACACGATTGGACCGAATGGTGAAGATTTGCCCCTCCATGTCTATCCTTATGGGGTGAGTCGCCATCAAATTGAGCAGGTGATTCGGGTGCTAAATTTACCCGTTGTCTTAACCAAGGACATGGATAGTGCTGATGCCATTTTGGGCTTGCGATCGCATGTTAAAAGTCACTCGAAACTGCGCTCAATTGCCCGCTCCCGGCAAATCCCTATCCACGCGGTTAAAGCCAGCACCGTTCCCCAAGTGAGTCGCGCCCTGCGGCGGATGTTGGATATGGATGATCCTGGCGTTCCCGATGCAGCAGATTTGCGGTTGTTTACCCAAAGTGGAAGTGATGATGAAATTGAGGCGCTAGAAGAAGCCCGGTTAGCCGTCGAGCAAATCGTGATTCCTAATGGACAGCCCGTCGAGTTACTGCCGCGATCGCCAAAAGTGCGAAAAATGCAGCACGAACTGGTGGAACACTATCGCCTCAAGTCCGATAGTTTTGGCGATGAACCCAATCGCCGCTTGCGAATCTATCCCGCTTGATGGCAAGGGGTAGGGGTGTGGCAAGAGGATAACGTGTAGAGTAGCTCACGAGACTCTTGCTTCACCCGTTCTTCCATCACCGCTTGCTGTAATTGGATAAATGCTGTAAAGTCTTCCCAGTCGTACTTGTTCGCTAAAAGTTGACGCAATTGATCTTCAGCTTGCAGGGTCAGGTAGCCAGTCTTTTCCGCTTCTTGAACAATCTCGCGAATTAATCTCATTAGTGAATCTCCAGCGTTAATCGGTAGGTTAAAGTTGTGCCAGGTTCTATGACGAGTTGTCTTCAGCTCTAGTCACCCCTAGCTATAAATCGCCAGTAGAGCGTTGCTCTTACTGGGTCTGACGGTATGGTGACAACTCGACATGCTATCAAATTTTTTCTTTACAAAAGAATACAAATTGAGTTCAACCCTTGGACAAAAATCCTCCTAACCTGAAGATATGTAAAAGCTACGTTCCCCTGATTAATGCAGCTAATGCCTTATTATAGGGGATTTAAGCGTAATATAAAGATTATATTAACTTTTTCACCCTTGACGAACGAGTCAAATAATCTTAGCTTATCTTAATATTTGTTTATATATGGGGAGTCCGCCGCGTAAATTGAGCCTTCTGTTCCCTGAGATCAGGAGAAATCAGCCAATTTTCCAAAATCTCTTGACATATTCCCAGCTACAACTGCTAATATAAGCAAGGTACACACATTGGGGTGTAGCCAAGCGGTAAGGCAGCGGGTTTTGGTCCCGCCATTCCCAGGTTCGAATCCTGGCACCCCAGTCGCATCTACCCGACAAAATAATTTGATTAATCGATTTGGCGGAATTCCCCACTCTCTTACAGGGTGGGGATTGATAGTTGGATTAATGTAGGGGCTGCTGAATAAGTCTTGTGGTGGGAGCAGGGGAGCAGGGGAGATGGGGGAGATGGAAGACAACATTTCTATAACCCATTACCCTATTGCCTATTGCCTATTGCCTATTGCCTATTGCCTAGCGCGTAGCGCTATATTTGGATTTAGATTTTGACTTAGATTTAGATTTCGATGACTCTAGCCAATCCTGAGTCCCAACACTAATCACGGTTTGAATCTGCATCTTGATCCCTTCAGTTTGCGCCCCTGCCAATAGATGCTTCATTCCCACTGGTTCTGAGGCTTCAGCGGCGAGAAAGGCTGCGGCTAAAGCAATATTGTGGATACTGCCTCCGGAAACAGCCAGCCGCGCTAACTTCTCAAAATTCAATCGTCGGGTGGGAGTAGACTTGGGAAAGACGCGCCGCCAAATCTGCTCTCGTTGTATTGCATCTGGGAAGGGAAATTCCAGTACAAAACGCAATCGTCGCTCGAAGGCTGAGTCAATCGAGTCTCTTAAGTTGGTTGTGAGAATCGCCAAGCCTTGATAGTTTTCTAAGCGTTGGAGTAGATAACTGACTTCTTGGTTAGCATAGCGATCGCGGGCTTCTTTGACTTGACCGCGTTTGGCAAATAAAGAGTCGGCTTCGTCGAATAATAGGACGACACCGCCGACTTCAGCCGCGTCAAAGATTTGAGCTAGGTTTTTCTCCGTTTCCCCGATATACTTACTCACAACTGCACTCAAATCAATGCGGTACAGGTCGAGGTGCAGTTCTTTGGCAATGATTTCAGCAGCAGTGGTTTTACCTGTACCACTTTGACCATAGAATAATGCTGTTAGTCCCAGTCCCCGACTCTGTTTTCCCCCCATTCCCCAATCCTGGTAGACTTTGGCGCGTTGGCGAGTGTGGGCGACAATTTCCTTCAGGGTTTTGAGTTGGGATTCTGGCAGAATCAGGTCATCCCAGGTCATTGGCGTTTCAATGCGTTGGGCGAGTGCATCTAGGCGAGGACGGGCTTGGTGGCGGCTAGTATTCCACAGGGTTGTTCCTAAATTGGTGTGATCATTGCGATTAACCTGATGGATGGCTTGGGTACAGACGGAATGAATCGCACTTTGGCTGAGATTGAATTGGGCAATTAAGCGATTAACGTCGCCATTGAGTTCGCTTCCTTTGTCTGCTAGATAAGTGAAAAATAGGGAACGTTGTTCTTGGAGAGTGAGTTTGGGTATATCGTAGGTGGTTAGCGATCGCTCTGTTACGGGAAGTCGCTGTTGACTACTCAGGATTACAGGCGTATTGATTTCAGCAATAAATTGAGAAATCAGTGATACTCCTGGTGTATCTCCCATGTTCAGAGAGTCACATTCGAGAAACAATACACAATTGGTTAAGATAGCTTCCCGTTCCCAGCGTCGCCGTAATTGATGCAGTTGGGTGGAATCCGAGGGAAGTACCGTTGCTGACATACGACGGATAGAACAGCCGAATAACGTCGTGGCTTCAGCAGCAATGCGGCGTTTTGTGGTCAAATCTGAGCCAGACAATTCGATAATTGGCAGTTTTGAGGTGGGGGGAGATTCAGACCAAGCCGAAGCAATTATCTGGGCGATTTGCTGATGGGATGGGGGAAGGGCTAATTCTCCTGTTAAGCCGAGATCCAAGGGTTTAACTCGCTCATCAAGTTGAGCATCGATGCTGGGTTCGCCTAAAAGATAGCAGAGGATACGCGGGTCAATTCGTAGGGGTGATTGAGTTAAGGTTACACCTGGAGCGATTTCAATCAGTTGCCAATATTGTAAGGGGGATTGTCGTCCTAGGACGCTTAAACTGATGTTGGGTAAGACAGATAAGGCTAAACTCAGGGTGGGATAATTAATCTGGGAGTCACCACTGGCTTGACGACAGAGTGACGGGAAATCGGGGTCGAGTTCCATGCCTACACATAGGAGGAGGATATCGCGATCGCAAGCCGATAAGCCGAATTGGGTGCAGAGGATATCCAAGGCAAAGGGAATCGCCGAGTTAGGTGTTTCCGGTGGGGGGAGATTGGGGTTTGGGTCAGTTGTCTGATTCTGTTTGTGGGAAATATAGCATTCAAGATGACGATAGACTCGGTTAACCGATGTCATCAAATATTGATAATTGGCTTTGTACCAATCTATTGCTGTAGAAGTCATAGAATGGGTAGAACCCCTGACGTGGAAGTCGATTTTGTCCGATATAATTTTTATATACAGCATATAGTTTTATAGAATTAATTGCAAGTTATATAGTCATCAGCTTATGCAGGAAGCTCAACAGAAGAAACCTTCGTTTATTCCACCCGCCCCTGCGCCCAAAGATAGTGCTACAGGGTTTGCACCACCGCGATTTCCTGTACAGTCGCAAGCCAAACAACCGTCGGCTTCTGGAAAGGTGACTCGCGCTTATTCGAGTTATGACCGAGATTTAATTCAGGCAAAGCTGCTTGAGGGAATGGATGAGGCGATGCCAAGACAGGCACAAATGCAAGCCATCCAGCCCAAAGATGCCCACGGTGAAGCCGAGGATGGTGTGCAACTTAAAGACAATGGGGAGGCGGTGCAACACAAGTCACCCCAAGACATTGCCGGGGATGGATTTAGGGGAACACCGAGACAATTACCACATCTGGATAAGATCCAACAGTCCTTTGGTCAAGACTTATCCCATGTTCAAGCGTATATGGGGAAAGAGGCGGCGGCGGCATCTCAGAAGTTGGGGGCGGCGGCTTATACCTCTGGAAATCAGATTGCCTTTGCTAAGACTCCGAGTGTCGGATTGGCAGCCCATGAAGCAGCGCATGTCATGCAGCAACAATCTGGGAAAGTGCAACTGAAGGATGGTTTGGGACAGGTGGGGGATAAGTATGAACAGCACGCCGATGCGGTAGCGGATGCCGTGGTAGCTGGAAAGTCGGCTACCTCTCTTTTGGGTGAATATATTGAAGCAGACTCTTTAGATGTACACACAAGGAAAGACTTGGATGGGATGTCGTCAGAGACGGCAGCTATCCAAACGAACCAAACGAAACTGATAATTGAACAATCTGGAAACCAATACAAGCAAAAAGCTGCTACTCAATCAGCTCAGGTTGTGTCAATGTCATTAGCTCCTGACAATTCAGTTCCAGTTCAGCTTCAGCGTTTAGTAGAGGAGAAAAACCTACTAGAAAAGCATAATTCTGGATCAAGTGATGGGAAACAGTTGCGAGTACCCAATCCTCAACCGGGTCCGCCTCCACCTGTGATTGAGAACAAAACATGGCGTATTTCAAATCCATACCACCCCGGTTGGGTTTCTCTTGAAAGTGGTTATATCGGTGGTTTTCACATTCCAGGAGCCCCTGTTGAACTCCCCCACACAGTTGCACTGTTCTCAAGGGCATCGGCGCTTCCTGACGGGACGAGATCCGTGAAGATCCTTGAAGGACGCTATAAAGATAAAGATGCACGGATCAGGAGTAGTGCCCTTGTTGAGTTCTACTCATTTAGCCGAGCAGCAAATATGACGTTTCAGAAAATTTCAGAGGATTCAACAAACATTTATGGTCGATTCTCTTATGGTAGTAACGCTTCGGTTAATGGAATAATCGATGCTAAAAATCCTGTGCATCGAGGAAAACACGATATTGAAATACCAGACTTTCAACACAATGAATACGGAACACCTTACGGTAAGTTTGGTACAACTTGGTTCCGAATTGGACACAGTGGAGATCGCTATCTACACCCAGGACGAGTAAGCGCGGGGTGTGTAACAATTACACAATATAACGAATGGCCGAGTATTTGGCTCTATCTAATCAACTCTCGAAAAGATGCTCGAAGTGTAGGTGAAATCGAAATTAAATGATACTCTATATCTACATATAGATGGAAAAGGATTAACTTTTATTTATTCCTATAGTCAGGAAATCATGCAATTAAAACTCAAGCAAATCACTATCTTATTTATCTGCCTGAGTGTCGGAAATTTTACAACGGCTTGCCGATTGGTAACGCCTGTATCCAGTAGATCCAAAACGGTGACGCAGCTATCAAATCCATCGGTGAAACAGAGGCAAATGTTAGAGCCACTATTTCCGATTGCCGAGAATCTTCAGGAAGGCTATATTAACCCCAGCGGCGAAATTGTTATCTCACCCCAGTTTGATCAGGCTTTGCCCTTCGCCGAAGGGCTAGCTGGTGTCAAAATTGACGGCAAGTTCGGTTTTATCGATCAGAAGGGAAAGCTGGTTATCCCGCTACAATTTGATGAAGTTCGTAATTTTTTTCAAGGGCTGGCACGAGTAGCAATTGATAAAAAATGGGGAATAATTGACCACACCGGAAAGTTCATTGTTACACCTCATTTTGAGGAGATTTTTGATTTTTCCGAAGGGCTGGCGGCTGTATCAATTGACGATAAGTGGGGTTTTATCGATGAAACTGGCAAACTAGTTATCCGACCCCAATTTGATTTTGCGCGGAGCTTCTCTGGAGGGCTGGCACGGATTGAGGTGAAAAATAGATGGGGGTCAACCAGTAGGTGGGGCTATATTGACAAAACCGGAAAAATTATCATTCAACCCCAATTTGAGCAGGCGTTTGACTTCTCGGAAGGGCTAGCCGTTGTTAGAATGGGAAACAAGCAGGGATTTATCGATAAGACTGGTCAGATAGTTATCCCACCAAAAGAGTTTAGGTTTACTCAAAGTTTTTCCGAAGGTTTTGCAGTTGCTTTAGTTGCTTCTAGCTACAAAAATGGTGTAGCAGATGGATATAAATTTGGGTTTATTGACAAGACAGGAAGGTGGGTCATACCTCCTGAATTTGATGGTGCAGAGAGCTTCTCTCAAGGATTGGCTGCTGTTAAAATTGATATGATGTGGGGTTTTATCGACAAAACTGGGCAGATAGTTATCTCCCCACAGTTCGATCAGGTTGGCTCGTTCGTTGATGGAATGGCTTCCGTGACAATTAGCGACAAACAGGGATTTATTGACAAGACCGGAAAGCTGGTAATTTCCCCAAAGTTTGATCAAGTTGGAGTATTCAGCCAGGGATTAGCGTTGGTCATAATTGGCGATCAATTTGGCTATATCGATAAAACTGGGAAATATATTTGGAATCCTACCAATTGAGTAAGTTTTGAGGTCGAAGTGAGTTTTCCGGCATTTATTCGACCTATATCGACATTTCTGAAGGGCTAGCGGCTGTAGCCGTGAGTAACGGAAAATCGGGGTTGAGTTCTATGCCTACACATAGGAGAAGGATATCGCGATCGCAAGCCGATAAGCCGAATTGGGTGCAGAGGATATCCAAGGCAAAGGGAATCGCCGAGTTGGGCGTTTCCGGTGGGGGGAGATTGGGGTTTGGATCAGTTTTCTGATTCTGTTTGTGGGAAATATAGCATTCAAGATGACGATAGACTCGGTTAACCGATGTGATCAAATATTGATAATTGGCTTTGTACCAATCTATTACTGTAGAAGTCATAGAATGGGTAGAACCCCTGACGTGGAAGTCGAATTTGTCCGATATAATTTTTATATACAGCATATATGCAAGTTATATAGTCATCAGGTCATGCAAGAAGCTCAACAGAAGAAACCTTCGTTTATTCCACCCACTCCTGCGCCCAAAGATAGTGCTACAGGGTTTGCACCACCGCGATTTCCTGTACAGGCACAAGCCAAACAACCGTCTGCTTCTGGAAAGGTGACTCGCGCTTATTCGAGTGATCAGAGAGATTTAATTCAGGCAAAGCTGCTTGAGGGGATGGATGAGGCAATTCAAAGACAGGCGCAAATGCAAGCCCTCCAGCCCAAAGATGTCCACGGTGAAGCCGAAGATGGTGTGCAACTTAAAGACAATGGGGAGGCGGTGCAACAAAAGTCACCCCAAGACATTGCCGCTGATGGATTTAGGGGGACACCGAGACGACTACCACACCTGGATAAAATCCAACAGTCATTTGGTCAAGACTTGTCCCATGTTCAAGCGTATATGGGTAAAGAGGCGGCGGCGGCATCTCAGAAGTTGGGGGCAGCGGCTTATACCTCTGGAAATCGGATTGCCTTTGCCAAGACTCCGAGTGTCGGATTAGCTGCCCATGAAGCTGCTCATGTGGTGCAGCAAAAATCTGGGAAGGTGCAACTGAAGGATGGTTTGGGGCAGGTGGGGGATAAGTATGAACAGCACGCCAATTCGGTAGCCGATGCCGTAGTAGCTGGCAAGTCGGCTGAACCTTTATTAGGAGAGTATACAGGAGACACGGCGATCGCGCCGTCGATGCCTTCGGTAATGGCACAAGCCGAAAATGCACCGCGACAACCGAGTGCGATCGGGCAAGATGTTTGGGCATCCGCAGAGGTCAAATTGATTGATGAGAGAAATTTTGGCAGTGCTTTGGCGGGAAGAGGCGGAAACTTAGGCAGCGAGGGAACCTATTACATCAATCCCAGAATCTCTGCCACATTGGGCGCAACCCAAGGTAAATTCCAAGGAACACCACGATTATTTCTCGGTGACAAAACCGTTGGTAGCCACGTTCGGTTAATGGTTTCCAGTGCCAAAACAGAACCAAAAGATTTCGGGGGAGGACATGAAGGATACAAGTTTAGTGCCACCTACATCTTAAAGAATGCTAAAACCTGGGAAACACCTAACATGAATTTCAACTTTGGCGTTCATAATCGTCGGCAACTCGAGGGAAGTCTCGGTGCTTCTGGAAGCTTGCCAATTAAAAAACTGCTTCCTGTAGAAGCAAATGCCAATATTGGCACCAATTTCAGCAGTGAACAGGATTTTAAGGCAAATATTGAAGAGTTTTCTTTAGGCGGAACCAACAGCTACTATGCCCACACTCATGAGATTTCTCTCTATATAAGTTCTGCGGGGAATGCAGGTGGTAATCCCATTGAATCCGGAGGTGATGGCAATCATACTCCAGATGGCGTTTATGTCTCTCAAAAAGTTAAGAGTAAAGACGTCGATCCTGATGATGGTAGTCATAGCTATGTTACTAAACATGAAAATGAGCGAGTGAATATGCCTTTGCAACAATGAGAAAATAAGCCGAAAATGAAACCTCGAACAAGAATAGACCTTGTAATAATAGTAGCTGCCATAACAATGGCAAGTTGTTCAGGAGACAGCATCCCCTTTCTCGGACAATCGCGCCCCCAGCCAATCCCTCCGCCGGAACCGATTAATTGTCCAGAAATACCAACGGTTGAAGAAATACCAAATACTCCTGTTTCTGGTCAAGTTTATGGGCGCAAGTTTTCCTTAGACAAGTCAGATATTTCTCTTCTTTATTTACGGATACAACAGGGTAATCTTGATCCGCAGGCAATCACAGTGCGATTTAGTTTTGACATCCCAGTTGGATCTTCATATTTTGACCCAGTTGAATCTTCATCTCCTGTAGAACCGATAGAATACTACACCTCCAAGGCGGAAGGAACAACTTATGCTTACGGAGGAAGATATGGCACAGAACGTGAAAGTATCTGGGATTACCGTGTTGCCGCGACGGAGTATGTAAAGAATCTGCAAGATAATTCAGATGGCGATCATTATATATTGTGGTCTTACAGTACTTCGCTTGACTATCCAGATTACCGGGTATTTTTGCAGATTGGTCAGCGACAGGGAGATTACCTTCCGGGCAAACTCTATTTGTGCATACCGGAAGCTGCAACTGAGATTCAAGGAACGTTTAACGCTAAACTATCACCCCCTAACGGAACTTTTGTCGATGACTAATACCAAGTTGCAGTCTAACGTAGAATTTGGTGAACCACAGAGTCACTACAGAACACAGAGAATAAGAGAATAAGAGAATAAGAGAGTTATACGTGTGAAGGCAACTTAGTATGAATTTAATTTCAAATTCCTAATTAATCATTTTAGACGTAAGCCGAAAATGAAGTCTCAAACCAGAATAAATGTTGTAGTCATGTTAGCGACTATAACAATGGCGAGTTGTTCAGGAGACAGCATTCCCTTTCTCGGACAATCTCGCCCCCAGCTAATCCCTCCACCGGAACCGATTAATTGTCCAGAAATACCAACAGTAGAGGAAATACCAAATACTCCTGTCTCTGGTCAAGTTTATGGGCGCAGGTTTTCCTTAGACAAGTCAGACATCTCATTTCCAAAACTACGGATACAGCATGGAAATCTTGATCCGCAGGCAATCACAGTGTTATTTATCTTTGACATACTCATTGGTGCTTCATCTCCTGTAGAACCGATAGAGTATTACACGTCCAAGGCGGAAGGAACAACCTATGCTTACGGAGGAAGATACGGCACAGAACGCGAAAGTATCTGGGATTATCGTGTTGATGCGACGGAGTATGTGAAAAATCTGCAAGAGGATTCAGATGTCGATTATTATACGTTGTGGGATTACAGTACACTTGACGACCTAGATTACCGAGTATTTTTGCAGATTGGTCAACGACAGGGGGATTACCTTCCGGGAAAACTCTATCTGTGCGTACCGAAAATGGCAACTGAGATTCAGGGTACTTTTAACGCTAAACTCTCACTGGGGGACGGAACTTTTGTCGGTGACTGAACAGGGAGCATCCTGTTTTGGATAAAGTATTACCTCAAGTAACGCAATTGCAAGGGTTGCAGCCCAATTCAAAGAGTCAACGTGCCAAATTGGGATGCTCCCTTACCGTTCCCTGTTCCCTGTTCCCTGTTCCCTGTTCCCTCTTGGACTAACTGATGTCCTTTCCGTACCTCGTAGCGCTAATCACGGTTTGAATCTGCATCTTGATCCCTTCAGTTTACGCGGCTGCCAATAAATGAAACAACCCTGCTATGATTTAGTTACTCGCCTGACTGAACTTGCTCCTAAAGCACTAAAGGCTAGAAGACCCAAAGCAGAAGAGGATTCTGGGACAGGAACAGGTTCAGTAGCCTCAACCACTTTCCACTTAAAAATACCACTTCTCTGCGTAATGCCACTCAACAACGATGTACTGGCGACATTTGCACCGCGATCACGCAAACGAACAGTGTAAGTGACACCTGACTGAACTGTTCGCGTTATTGTTCCTGATATGGGATAGTCTGGACGAGCATCAGGATTCTCATCAGGATCGTATCCAACATTTTCATTAGGTTCAAATCCAGACCATTCAAGAATCCAACCATTTAGACCAAATGTTCCTATTAAAGATGTACCGAAACCCGTAATTTCAAAGTCAAGAACAAATATTCCATCCTCATGAGCAGTAAAACTGTAAAGCCAGTTTGCGCTTGCCGAAGTTGTGCCAGGAACACGCCCATCAATATTCCAGCCTATATTAAAAAGATTTACCAAACCTTCAGAGCTATTAGTCCACTCAGATGTTCCCTCGGCTGTAGTTAGTATGCTATGACCGTTAGAAGTAGCTAAGGCACTGACTGACCCATTTAATAAATTAATTGTGCCAAACTGATTATCTAAATCTACGTCCTCGACAAACACTTCACCAGCACCAAGTCCAGCACTAGATTTTACCCTAAAATCCAGCGAAGAATATTGAGGTGTAAGGGAAAAAGCACTTGCTGTTTTAGTGATCCCAAAACTGACAAAAAGCATTCCAGCTAAGGTAACTACTGTTTTGCGATAGATGCTAATCATTTTTTAACTCATTTTAAATTTGCTATCTTAATAATACTTTTCTCTTTAGATGAGGTCGATTCCATAAAAGCCATCTTCATCAACTCTTTAATTACTTTATGTATAAAAAAAATATATATTTACAGACAATTATTAACCAACACCCTAATCTGTTTTATACAGCCAGAGTGCTGGAGTTGCTTTACTTCAAGGAAATTCGCAAAATTAGTCAAAAAAAACTTAAAACTAAAATTTACTTTTCTTAAACAAATAGAATTTCTGAAACAACGCAAACACATTTTAATTATAAGATAAAGTTATGATAAAGCATCCTACTGACCTAGCAGTTAATCTTCACACAATCTTTAAAAAAAAGCTCTTGACAATAAAGCCAGCGTGATTTTTCCAGCGATAATAAGCTCTGCTTATCACTCCAAGTACGGGAGAGCCGGTTTTTAAGGCGAGAATTCCTTGATTGAACGAATGACAAAGGACAAATGACAAATGACGAATGACAATTTACCATTGACCTGCCAACGCCGCCCGACACCGTTCACAAATGGTGGGATGCTCGATAATTTTACCCACAAACGGGGAATAGTTCCAGCAACGATCGCACTTTTCCCCCTCTGCTTTGACAACCCCTACCCAAACTTGTTCCGACTGACTGCGATAGTCCGCATTTTCAATCGCATCCGGGGAATCTAACACCTCAACTTGGGAGGCTAAAAATAGATAGCGCAACTCATCCACCCCGTTACTGAGAACCGTAAACCGTTCCCCTAGAATTCTGGGTTGGGGTTGGGGTTGTACTGGCGCTGGAGGTTCGGCTTCAGGTTCCGTCGTTTCGGGTTCCAGTTGGGGAGAACCTTCACCCAATACCTCTGTTTTTAGCGATCGCGCTTTCTGGACTAATTCTTGCCG
This sequence comes from Coleofasciculus sp. D1-CHI-01, assembly GCF_040218875.1. Lineage (NCBI taxonomy): Bacteria > Bacillati > Cyanobacteriota > Cyanophyceae > Coleofasciculales > Coleofasciculaceae > Coleofasciculus > Coleofasciculus sp. D1-CHI-01. Next base: position 25,982 of record NZ_JAVJQP010000071.1, on the reverse strand, counting down.
ATTAGGGGCGCGGAGTAAATAGCGATTGACAAACCAAGCACTGTAGCCAACCCCCACCAGTTGCAACATATCACCGATTAAGGGTAAACGTGCGATCGAAGCTAATACGGTTGCGGTTACTTTTAAGGTAATCGGTACCCCTACCACGACTCCCACCGTTAACCATACTCGCTGATTTTCGCTGAACACCTGGCGTAGTGTCGTCAAGACAGTGGACAGAATTTGATTAACATTCCACTCTTGTTCCCCTGTGTCTGAGGACAATGTTTCTGAAGCTAATGCTGCTTCCGGTTCCTGTTCCCTCACCATCAGTTCCGGTTTCGGCGTTTGCAACCACAGACGCGGAATCCCACTGGGGTTTAATTTCCGCAACTGTTGGCGTAATTGCGTATCGGGGACATGAAGCAAGACTTTCGCTTCTAGAGAAGAACCTATCATCTTCTGTGCCCTAGCTTGTTCTAACACCTTATTCACCTCGGTGCGAATCGCCCGTAACCTTGTCCATTTCTCCACCAATTCTGGCTTTTTCCAGGTTTCATCTAACTGCACCCATCCCGACTCAAACACCGATTTATAGGGGGTGGGATAAGGCAGATATTGCCAAATATCTTCTGCTGTATGGCATAATACAGGCGCGATGGATCGAGCTAAATTTTCCAGTGCGATCGCTAATACCGTCTGACAACTGCGGCGTCGTACCGAATCCGGGTGGCTGATATACAGGCGGTCTTTTGCCATATCCAAATAAAAGTTGGACAAATCCACCACACAGAAATTCTGCACCGTTTGGAAGAAGCGGAAAAACTGATAACTGTCAAACGCCTCCGTCACCTCACCAAACACCTCCGTTATCCGGTGCAGCATATAACGGTCTAATTCCGGTAACTGTTCATACGCCACCGCATTTTTAGCGGGGTCAAAATCATGCAAATTCCCCAATAAAAACCGCGCTGTATTGCGAATCTTGCGATAAATATCGGAAAGCTGCTTGAGTATTCCTTGACCAATGGGAACATCCACCGAATAGTCCACCGAAGACACCCACAGCCGCAGTAAATCCGCCCCATAGGGCGGTTCCTGTTTATGATTCTTTCCGCCTTCAATAATTGTTGCGGGGTCTACCACATTCCCCACGGATTTACTCATTTTACGTCCTTGTTCATCCAGAACAAAGCCGTGGGTTAGCACTGATTTATAGGGCGCACAGCCATTTGTCGCCACACTGGTGAGGATACTGGATTGGAACCACCCCCGATGTTGGTCTGACCCTTCCAGGTACATATCTACAGGGTAGGATAATTCCTCTCGTTCTTGCACAACTCCCGCCCAAGACGAACCGGAGTCAAACCAGACATCCATCGTATCGGTTCCTTTGCGGTAGGTGCGACCATTATTCTGGTAGGATTCGGGCAATAATTCAGTTACGGGCAATTCCCACCACGCATCTGACCCTTTTTCAGCAATAATCTTTTGGACGTGGGCAATGGTTTCTTCTGTCAACAGGGGTTCATTCGTCTCCTCGTCATAAAACACCGGAATCGGTACACCCCAACTCCGTTGGCGCGAAATACACCAATCGGAACGTTCCGACACCATGGCGGTAATCCGGTTTTCGCCTTGGGAAGGAATCCAATTAACGGATTGAATCGCCTTCATCACTTCTTCCCGGAAGCCATCCACCGACGCAAACCATTGTTCCGTCGCCCGGAAGATAGTTGGTTCTTTGGTGCGCCAATCGTAGGGATATTTATGGATGTAGTTTTCCTCTTTCAGGAACGAACCCGCCTCTTTCAGGGCGTCAATCACCGCTGGATTCGCATTCCGCAGCACATTTAATCCGGCAAATGGTCCGGCTTCGGTGGTAAAATCTCCATTTCCATCCACGGGAGAGATAATCGGTAAATTGTAGCGCTGACCGACGATATAATCTTCTTGACCATGACCGGGTGCAGTATGAACTAATCCGGTTCCCGATTCTGTGGTAATGTAATCGCCACCAATTACAATTGGACTTTCTCGGTCAAACAGGGGATGGCGATAGGTACACTGTTCTAATTCTTCTCCTTTCAGCGTGGTTTTGACGGTTAGGTCTTTATCCAGGGTTTGAGACAGGCGTTCCACTAATTCCGCCGCCACGATTAAGTATTTAAACCCTTCGGTTTCTGTGTCTAAGTCGGTGGAGTCTGATTCTGGGGATTCCTCGTCTTGAGTTGGCGCAAATCCTTTTGCCTTTGTCTTACTGGGTTTCGAGGATTTCTCCGCCTCCTGACTGACTGATTTCTCCGATACTTCCACCACCGCGTAGGTGAGTTCGGGATTAACCGCCACGGCTAAGTTACCGGGAATTGTCCAGGGGGTAGTTGTCCAGATGGCGACACCCAAATCTACTAAATAGGGTTTTAGCTTCGCTTCCACAGAGTCGGTGGCTTTGGTCAGGGGAAACGCGGCATAAAGACTGCGGGAGGTATGCCCTTCTGGATATTCTAACTCCGCTTCTGCCAAGGCGGTTTGGGAACTGGGACTCCAATGAACAGGCTTCATTCCCCGATAGATATACCCTTTTAGTACCATCTGACCGAATACGCCAATTTGCGCGGCTTCGTATTCCGGGGTTAAGGTAAGATAAGGGTTATCCCAGTCTCCCCATACACCATAGCGTTGAAACCCTTGGCGTTGCTGATCAACCGTTTTCTGGGCAAATTTTCGGGCTTTGCGCCGCAGTTTTATCGGGGTTAGGGCTTGTCGGTCTTCTGGGTCCATGGCTTGCAGGACTTTCAGTTCAATGGGTAAGCCATGGCAATCCCAGCCAGGAATGTAGCGAACTTTATACCCTTGCAGCAGCTTATATTTATTGATGATATCTTTAAGAATTTTATTTAGGGCGTGTCCCATATGCAGCGCCCCATTCGCGTAGGGGGGACCATCATGCAAGATGAAACTATCACCGGGATTCGTCTGTGACAGTCGCTGATAAATTTGTTGGTCTTGCCAAAATTGTTGGAGTTCCGGTTCCCGTTTGACCGCGTTTGCCCGCATACTAAATTCAGTTTGGGGCAGATTTACGGTGTCTTTGTAGGATTTAGCTTCTGTCACAGTTCGACCTGTTGGTTAGTGGTTGTACGTTTGGGGGAGTTGGGATTAGTCCCCATTATCCCTTTTTACAATAAGCAGCTTTATCTATCCCTACATTATGGGTGAGAATTTGCCATCCTTTCAACTTTACTGGGGAGGATTTTCTGAATCTTGAGATTGTCGGGTTTTGGCGTCACCCTCTCCAATAGGTTCAGGGGGGGGCGATAATGGCGATTCTGGGGCAATTTCTGCGACCGGGATGTCTGGAGACTGTGAGGATTCCGGTTTGGGTAATGGGTTCGCCGCGTCTACCTGTTCGGGTTCAGGCGGATTCGGGCGCATCAGGGGTTCTGAGTCAGCGGGTTGAGTCACCTCAGTCGCGGATTCTTCGGGGGTTTCTGAGGGTTGGATGTCTGGGTTCTGTGTGAGTTTCGGTTCCGTTGTTGGTGTTTCTGCTGCTGGGATAACGTCAACAATTTGGGTTTCCGCTGGGGTTTCGTCGGCTAGGGTTTCCTCCGCTGCGGCTGTTTCTTCTATACCCTGACTTGGAGTTGGGGAAGCGTCGAGTGGGGTGTCTGACGGACTAGATTCAGGGATTTCTGGTGTGGGTGAGGTGGAAATATCATCTGATACTGTCTGCGGTTCCTTCGTTTTAGCGGGTTTTGCCTTCCCTTTGCCTAAAAACTTATTGAAAAATCCCCTAATTCCCTGACGTTGTTTGGTTTGTTTCTGGACGGGTTGGGTGGGTGTTTCGGCTACAGGTGTCTCAGTTAACCTCTGTGCGTCTGTTGATTTCTCTGCTGTCGGTGTCTCAGTTAACGTCTGTTCCTCTAGGGGTGTCTCGGCTACAGATGTCTCGGTTAACGTCCATTCTTCTAGGGGTGTCTGGGTTGGAGACTCGTCTGGGGCAAATTCCCCTATCGGTTCTGGCGGGGTTGTTTCCTCAGCGGGTTCCTCAACCCGTTCAGTTGGCGTTGTTTCTACTGTTTCCGTGACTTGAGTCGGTTCGGTGATATCCGCGATTACGGGTTCCTCTAGGGGTTCCTCTGGGGTTTCCTCTGGGGTTTCCTCGCTTACCTCTGTGGGAGAGGCGACGGGAACATCGCGTTCTTCCGATGGGGGTTGCACTTCCTCTATTATTTCCGTAACTGTCCCAGAGAAGGGTTCGCCAATTTCCGTTTTGGCTGGGGCGATTTCCGTCTCTGGCGTGGCGGGTTCTGTCACAGGTTCTGGTTCAGTCACGACGGGGGTTGGCGCAACGGGTTTTCTACGGAACACCCGGGCGACGGGTTGAACAACTAGACTTTTTGCCAGTTGGAACATCCCAGAACTAGCTATTTTTTCCTGAACTTGGGGCGAAATTTCGGTTTGGGCTTCAGGTAACGCCAACTGTCGCCGCAGCATCAGAGTTTGCCAGCCTAACCATCCTAATAGAGATACACTAGCGAGTTGACTCAGGAGTACCGCCCCCGTAATCCGTCCCGCACATACCCACAAGACGAGGGCGTAGAAAAATCCTACACCACTCCAGAGGAAGTCGCTTTTACGGTGAACTTCGGGAAAAAAGAATGCTGCCATGTAATAGGCAAAGCTACCAAGACCGATAACCAACGCGAGGACGTATGGCAACATTAGGCGGATACTCCTTGAATCAAACGTTCATCATTGTAGAGGGTTCAGGAACCCTTAACTTTATCCTTATCATTTTCAGCAGGTCGAGTGCGATCGCGCCAAGTTAATTGTAACGAGATGTTACAAGCTCCCGTTTATTCACCACCTTGTCGGGGCACTATCCTTGCGCCCGATTCAAGTCCCATCGCTGATGACAACCCATGGTACTGACTGGTAGGCTGTCATGCATTTAAATTGGGTATTAGTAGCGAGCAAGATGCAAAGCCTGCGGCATGGCTTCGCTTAACGCACTACAAGGATTTCGCCATTATTGACATGAAGGTTTATAGCGCTTCGCGCTGGTCTAGTTACACTTTGTTTGTACGAACATCTCATCTGGACTCAGTTTCAGGTACGGGAGTTGTAAATACACCAGAGCGATTTGCTATAAATGCCGAACAGCTTAGGCTGGTGGGTTGAGCGAAGTCGAAACCCACCCTACTATCGGCATTTTCCGGTTGACAATCTTTGCCCATCCTACATAGCTATTTGGGCTAAAATAAGTGTTCAAAGGAATGTTGTTCAAGGAAAGACTCTATGGCTAATTATAACGAGGTACTCCGTCTATCGGGCAACCTCACTCTTGATGAGAAAGTGCAATTAATTGAAGCGTTGTCAAGGTTAATTCGCCAACAAATTAACCTATCTCAGGAAACGCCTTCATCAGTCGTAGATATTGATGTTGAGTCTGATCCATTAATAGGGTTATTTGATGGTACAGAAAAAACAAGAGGAAATTTTGGGAAATGGCGGGGATTTTTGCCCAAGCGTGTGGATGCTGTAGAATTTCAGAATTCACTCAGACAAGAATGGAATGAATAATAGTTATCTTTTGGATACAAACATTCTAATTTATTACTTCAACGATGAGCCAGCAGTGCAGCCTATATTTGAGGAAATTCAAGTCGGTGATGCAATAGGAGGCTATTGCCCGATTAGTTGGGTGGAGTTGCTATGCTACCCGAATTTAACTGAGGCTGAGGCTAATTTGATGCGAGAGTTTTTACGAACACTTCGATGTGTTTTATTGACTGAAGCTGTTTTAGACGGTGCTGCGGAAATCCGGCGTAATTATCGTGTTAGGTTAGCAGATGCTTTGATTGCTGCTTGTGCTTTGACCCAGGATTTTACATTAGTGACTCGAAATGTGGACGACTTTCGCCGTATTGATGGCTTGAGGATCTTGAACCCATTTGAGCGATCGCGCTAGTTTGTAGTTGGCACTTTAGTGCCTTACAATGTCCGATGTGTCGGTATCGAAATGATGTTTTTTTAACGCAGAGGACGCAGAGGGAAACGCAGAGGTACGCAGAGGGATTGGCGGTATTGAGGGGAATTTGTCGAGGTGGGGAGAAGTAGGTGGAAATTATATGATAGGTGGTTTATCTGTTCGATTGTTTCTCATTGGTGCTGAGGCGAGCGCTTGATGGAGGCGCGGATGATTCGCCATAGGATTAGGGTGGTAAATGCAAGTAGGGCAAAGGGAAATGCGATTAATCCAGCCATGAAGCATAAGACTAGATGCAGTTTACCCCGTTGAGCAAATTTAATCGCTGATTTGAGCCACTGGGGATAAGGCATCGCATCAAGAGGAAGACCCAGTTCTTGTAATATTTGGGTGGCTTGATACGCAGCGGCAAATCCTTCCTTCACTCTACCGCATCGATGATAGGCTTGAGCTAATTTTTGCAGAGTTATGGCAATCTCACGGCGATTTCCGATTTCTTGAAAAATCATCAAAGACTGCTGATAGTACTCTATTGCTTGTTTATAGTATCCAGTGCTATAGTAAGCCGTCCCTAAATTTATTAAAGAAATAGCAATGCAAATGCGATTACCGACTTTCTCAAATATAACTAAAGATTGCTGGTAATATTGAATGGCTTGTTTATATTCTCCTAGTGAACGGTAAACATTGCCTAAATCATTCAGAGATTCAGCCATGCCATAGCGATCACGAATTTCTTCACGAATCGCCAAAGACTGCTGATGATATTCAATTGCCAGTTTATCTTCCCCTAGGGAATGGTAAGCCTTGCCTAAATTATCAAAGGAACAGGCAATGTAAATGCGATTATCAATTTCCTCAAATATAACTAAAGATTGCTGGTAGTATTGAATGGCTTGTTTATATTCTCCTAGTGAACGGTAAACATTGCCTAAATTATGTAGAGAACCAGCAATACCATAGCGATCATTAATTTCTTCACGAATTGCCAAAGACTGCTGATGATGTTCAATTGCCAGTGGGTAGTTCTCTAGCGAACCGTAAACATTGCCTAAATCATTGAGACATACAGCAATTGCACGACGTTCTCCTACTTCCCGTTGAATGGCTAAAGATTGCTGATAGTATTCAATTGAATTTTGGTATTGTCCTAAAAATCTATAAGTATTACCTAAATTTACTAATGCATTAGCTATACCTCTGCGATTGCAAATCTTTTGTTGAATCGTCAAAGACTCCATTGAAGCTTCAATAGAGTCTTGATATTGTCCTAAGAAATTATAAGTATTACCTAAATTTACTAATGCATTAGCTATACCTCTGCGATTACCTATTTCTCGTTGAATCGCTAAAGATTGCTGAAAATATTTTATCGCTTTTGTATATTGCCCAAGGTAATGATAAACAGTCCCAAAATTATCTAGAGTAACAGCAAGACTATTACGATCACCAATTTCTTCACAAATCACCATAGCTTTCTGATAATATTCAATCGACCGTTGGTATTCTCCTAAGCAACTATAAGTATTACCCAAGCCTACGAAGATCTCTGCCATACCACAGCGATCGCCTATTTCATGTTTGATTTCAAAAGCTTGTTGATAGTATTCAATTGAGTGTTGGTATTCTCCTAGGAAATGGTAAACAGCGCCTAAATTGGATAAAGAACTAGCAATTCCACTGCGATTTCCTATTTTCTGACGAATCAATAATGACTGTTTATGGTAGTCTATTGCTTTTTGATATTCTCCTAAAGAACGGCAAACACAGCCTAAATTATCCAAAGAACTAGCAATTCCACTTTGATCACCAATCTCTTTCAATATAGCTAAAGATTTTTTATCGTATTCAATTACCTGTTTATATTCTGCCATTGAAAAATAAACATTGCCTAAATTTATCAGGAGCTTTTTACTGTTAAGGTGATCGCCAATTTCTTCAAATAAATCCAAAGATTTTTTATGGTATTCAATTGCTTGTTTATAGTCTGCTAGTGAACGGTAAGCATTTCCTAAATTATTCAGACAAATAGCAATGTACTTTTGTAAAAGAAAGTTATCTCGAAAATAATTGCCGTTATTTTTCAATAAATCCAAAGCTTGCTGAGAGTATTCTATTGATTTTTTATAATCTCCTATAAAATAATAAAGGTTACCCAAGTTCAGCCGAGAAATAGCAATATCAGTGCAATTACCAATTCCCTCAAATATAGCTAAAGACTGCTGCGTGTATACGATGGATTTTTTGTATTCTCCTAAATGATAATAAGTAGTTCCCAAATCTCTAAGTAATCCACCAAATACCCAATCTAACTTGCTTCGATTCCACTCCCCAATTAATTGATTATACAATTTAACCTGAATCTGACTATACCCACGCAATGCTAAAAACTCATTGCAGTAGCGCAGAATGTTCAAAGCTGGAATATACTGTTGAAGTTCACACCAGTGATTGAAGAGTTCCAGATATTCTGTTATATCCTCTATTTTTTCCCAAGGAGGTTGTTGAGTATTTAAACGATAATAATCGATCGCCCGTTGATGCGCCTGGGTTAAATCTCCCGCTTTGTACTTCGCATACTCCTGAATCAATGGCTGAAACTTAAACCACCGCCCCCCATCTTTATCTCTTTCTTCCTGTAATAAAGAACGCCTCACCAACTGGCGCAAATCTTTCTCAATACTTTTGTTATCGAGGTTGTCCCTTTTAGATCCCCCCAACCCCCCTTCAAAAGGGGGGCTAAGAGAATCTGGAGAATCTAAGGAAGAATCTAGAGAGGATCTTTCCTGCTTATTTTGAGGTTGAGATACCTCCAAATCCCGTTCAAAAGAGAGACTATGAATTTGCGCCAGCGCCATCGCTGAATTGAAGGGAATCCGATAAACACATACCCCCAATACCAATCGCTGCATTCTCTGGCTAATCCGCCCAAAACTCTCATCCAACACCCGCCGCATCCAGATATCAACTGTACCCCGATGCAATCCAGTTAAATTATCATCCGTTAATAAATGGGATATATCCGCCAACCCATAGCGCTGCAAATACCGAATCTGCGGATCAACTTCTTCCTCTTCTAATAAAAACCCAGCCACCAGCGTTAATAATAACGGATGTCCCTCTACTTTCTGGGAAAACTCGACGAATTCCTCCTCGGTTCCCCGAATTCCCAACGCCTGCAATAACGTCGCCCCTTCCACGGGTTCTAATCCCGGTAAAGATAACCATTGACATCGAATTGGTGGCAAATCTAGGCGTTCTCTCGTTGTCACCAACACCACACTTTTGCCGCCACATTCCAGCCAGCCATAGAAAAACTGCCGATAGGATTCATCATGAATAGAGGTATTCTTGTTATTCCCATCATCAGATTGCAGCAGGGTTTCTAGATTATCCATCACCAGCAAATACCGCCCCTGACGTAGATGATTGACTAATGCATCTCCCAGGGATTGTTCAGGTATCGCCTCGATGGTTTCCGGAGATACTCCAAATTTAAATAAGACTCGCCGCGCTAACTCGGTAAACCCGATACGGCTAATATCAGCCCAAACTTTATCGTCAAATGCTGTAGTATCCTCGTCGTAAATCTTAGCCGCCAGCGTCGATTTTCCTAACCCACCGATACCCGTAATTCCAATTAAGCGAGTATTTCCATCCGCCATCCAATCCCGAATAGTTTGGCGTTCTAAGCTTCGCCCTTGCCAATTATCGGTACTGGGGCGGATTTCATCTAAATTGGGTGGGGTGCTGCGCTGATTTTCTACCAGTACTCAGTAGAAATTATTGCCCTGATGTTCAATATTGTCAGCATAGATTTCCTGATCCCCAACTTGTCCAACATTTTTGCTTTTGATTTGAACAGTTTTGTGACTACGATCGCTCTTTTGATTCAGAGTCCGTTGATCGGCTATACTACTGACGTTCACAACCTGTCCAGCTAAACGTTCCACCTCTTGGGCAAAAGCCGGATCTTGTTTCATCGCCGCTTGTAAATACTGTGTTACCTTGGCTAAGTCCGGTTGAGAACCTTGTTGGGCGGCTGCGATCGCGCCGTTCGTAGTAGGCGCTTTAGCGCCATCATCGCCGTTCGTAGTAGGCGCTTTAGCGCCATCATCGCTTCAACACTTATCCTCAAATTCTAAGCAACATTATCCAACATCGGGGATTGAACAAAGGGCGACTCAAGTCAATTGGAGAATCTCATTCAATCTGTGTAATCTGTGTTACTGCATTCGATCAATAGTACGATACTGGATCGCTTCAGCAATGTGTGCCGTTTGCAGCGTCTGTGCCCCCGATAAATCGGCAATTGTGCGGGCGACTTTGAGGATGCGATCGCTTGCCCGGGCAGATAGTCCAAGTTTGCGAATTGCCCCTTCTAAGAGATTACGACTACTATCGGCTAAATGACACCATTGTCTCAAATGACCACTTTGCATCTGGGCATTGCAGCGCAGTGTGGGTTCTGAGTTGAAGCGATGACGGGCGCGATCGCGGGCTACTTTTACTCTCTCCCTTACGGCTTCTGATGATTCGCTTTGGGGCTGTCGGGTAATCTCTTCGGGTTTGAGGCGATTCACAGCAACTTGTAAATCTATTCGATCCATCAATGGACCTGAAAGTTTTGCCCAATAGTTCTCCCGTTGTCGCGCTGAACAGGTGCAGGGTTGCAGGGTATCACCAAAGTAACCACAGGGACAGGGATTAGTACTAGCAACTAACGTAAATTGTGCCGGAAATAGGACAGACTGTCGGGTGCGAGAAATGGTCACATAACCATCTTCTAAAGGTTGACGCAAAAATTCCAATACATTGCGCTTAAATTCGGTTAACTCATCCAGAAATAATACCCCTCGATGCGCCAAGGAAATTTCGCCGGGACGCGGAAAACTCCCTCCTCCAACTAATGATGGACCTGATGCGGAATGGTGGGGACTGCGAAAGGGGCGATGTCTGATTAATCTGCCTTTATCTTTGAGTAATCCGGCTACAGAATAAATTTGGGTAACTTCTAGGGCTTCTTCAAAACTTAAGGGCGGTAAAATTCCCGGTAATCGTCGCGCTAGCATGGTTTTACCGCTTCCCGGTGGACCGACGAAAATTAAATTATGTCCTCCGGCGGCGGCTATTTCTAACGCCCGACGCGCATGGGATTGACCTTTAACTTCGTTTAAGTTTCCGCCTGTAAACTGAGAGGAGGATGATTGGGGTAATTCATCCATCGTTACTGGGGAATAGCGTTCCGGTTGATTCAAAAAATCCGCCACATCAGCCAGATGTTTGAATCCGTACACGTCTAATCCACGCACCACGGCGGCTTCCTGGGCATTATCGGCGGGTACGACTAACCCCGAAATCCCCAAACTTTGGGCGGCGGCGGCGATGGGTAAGACTCCCGCAATGGGGCGTAAATTGCCATCTAGAGAGACTTCGCCTAAAAATAGATAATCACCTAATAATTCAGGATTGACTTGTTGCGAGGCGGCGAGAATCCCCACACTAATGGGTAAATCAAAGCTGGGTCCTTCTTTGCGTAAGTCGGCTGGGGTGAGATTAATCACGATTTTTCGCATCGGAAAGACAAAGCCGGCATTTTTTAACGCCGCCCTCACCCGTTCTCGCGATTCTTGGACGGCGGTATCCGGTAATCCCACAACAACAATTCCCGGTAGTCCGCCTGACACATCGACTTCCACACCGACTTTCACCGCATCGATGCCGACTAGCGAAGCACTCCAAACCCTGGCAAGCATGTCTGTTGATCCTGAGTTTTACTGGCAATTATAGGACGTGCGATCGCAACCGTCTATTCTAAGTAGGTCGGTAGCAATAAGCCTATCTATATTAAGTTCTGTAAATAACCCTCAAACTCTTACCAATGACCAATGACAAATGACGAATGACGATTTTCAATTCCACAGCTTAGACATTAAGTAATTCGCTTGTTCATACCGTCCTTGAGACTTGTAAAGGGCTGCCAAATTATTTAAACTGAGCGCGACATCGGGATGATCTTCTCCCCATAAGCGTTTACCGAGTTCCAAGACTTGGAGATAGAGGGGTTCGGCTTGCTCGTAGCGTCCTTGATAATGATAGAGTAATGCCAAATTATTCATACTGGTTACTACATCAGGATGGATATCTCCAAATAAACGTTTTCTCAGATGTAAGGCTTGTAGATAGAAGGGTTCGGCTTTGTCATAGTGCCCCTGATAATGATAGAGTAACGCTAAATTGTTCAGGCTAGTTGCCACATCAGGATGGTTCTCTCCCAACAAACGTTTCCGAATATTTAACGCTTCCAAATAAAACGATTCTGTTTTATTATTGGGTCCTTTAGAGAAATAAAGTCCTGCCAAATTATTCAAGCTTTGTGCCACATCAGGATGGTTCTCTCCCAATAAACGTTTTCTGATGTCTAACGCCTGAAGATAGAGGGGTTCAGCTTTCTCGTAGCGTCCTTGAGAGAAGTAGAGGGCGGCTAGGTTGTTGAGGTTCGTGGCGACATCGGGATGGTTGTCTCCCAATAAGCGTTTTTGCAAGTCCAAGGCTTGTAGATAAAGGGGTTCAGCATCCTCGTAGCGCCCTTGGGACTTATAAAGGGCGGCGAGATTGTTCAGGCTTGTGGCAACATCTGGATGCTCTTCGCCCAACAAACGTTTTTCGATGTCTAAGGATTGCAGATAAAGGGGTTCGGCGTCTTCATAGCGTCTTTGATAATGATAAAGTAAGCCTAGATTACTAAGGCTGGTTGCCACATCCAGATGCTCCTCGCCTAAATTACGTTTCCTCAAGTCCAAGGTTTGCAGATAAAGGGGTTCGGCGTCTTCATAGCGTCCTTGACAAAAATAGAGGGTGGCTAAATCATTGAGACTATGAGCGAGATCTGGATGATCATCACCCAGTAAGCGTTTCCTCAAGTCCAAGGCTTGCAGATAAAGAGGTTCGGCTTCGGCATACTGTCCTTGAGCCTGGTAAAGTTTTGCCAAGTTGTTGAGGCTGGTGGCGACATCAGGATGAGCATCGCCCAACAAGCTTTTTCTGAGTTCTAAGGCTTCTAAATAAAGAGGTTCAGCTTCCCTGTAGCATCCTTGCAGTCTGTAGAGTTCGGCTAAATTATTCACCGTTTCGGCTAAGCTTGTTTCTTGCCCGAGTTCTTTTTTTAGCTGAATGGCTTGACTTAAATACTCAACGGCTAAGGCTTGTTCTTGGGGATAATTTAGAGATTCACCCTGTTCTAAGCGCCGTTGATAAAGGTGTCCGACTTGAGCATATAAGGTTGCCAAATTCGGATCGTTGACGCCGCGTTTGGCTTTGGTGTACTCAATCAATGCGTTGAGATCTGCGACGGGAAAGACTGATACATTTTGATCCCAAGCGTCGCTTTCTTCGATAAGATGGCGGAATGGCTCAATGTTTTGAATGGGAATAGCGGTTGTTTTTTGGGAGTGGAAGCGAAAGACGGCTTGACACCAATTTTGGAACTCTGGGGCGTTTTGACTTAGCTGACTCTCTAGTTGGTGAGTTAGCCACAGTACAAGTGGACAAGCCAAGGCGGATAAGGCGTCTTGGGTTTCTGGTAAGGAGGCGAAAAAAATTTCCTGTTCTGAATGCTGGGCGTCGAATTTGAGCCAGAGAAGTTGTTCAGCACCCGTCGCGGTGACAACGGCGTTTCCCCCCTGACGTAAATCGTCATCGGTTTGGACAAGTTCAGTAATGGCGCGGCTCAGGTTCGGGTCATCCTTAACCAAGATAACGCGATGCGATCGCATAGAGGTGGCGAGTTCGCTTTCATAGCGTTCAATCAGTTGGTTGCGAAAATGGATATCATCACAAACCGCTAGGATTACACTCAACTTACCTTGACTGGCTTGAATCGCTGTCAGTAAATCGCCATACGTTTTTTCATTATCAACCGTCGGGTCAGACAACTCCGTCATCATGAAATTAACCTCCAATCTTGTAATCGCTCTTGAACGATTCGGTGAACCTCATCGGTTTTGACGATTGCCATACTCTAGAACATTAAGACTATGCAGCTTATGCCCAAATTCCAGTGCTTTGGGTTCATGTTCGTTGTGTTTAAGAGTTTATAGTCGAGTTCACCTAAAAAAAATGACAAAGTTATTGTGAATCGCGTTAATCCGAATCAATCCTAAGCACATTCGACAAGAGTTATCCCTGATTCGGAGCGTTTGGCAGCAACACCCACTCCTATAGGGTACATTCTCTTTAGCTGTCTGTCGATTTCCTTTATCTGTGCGAGGGTGTCCCAGCTCCCCCAGCTTCCCCTGCTCCCCTAGCTCCCCCAGCTCCCCCAGCTCCCCCAGCTCCCCCAGCTCCCCCAGCTCCCCCAGCTCCCCCAGCTCCCCCATCGCCCTGACTCAAGCGTTTGACTGATTATCCCATCGCCGCACGCAGATCATCGAGATTTTTCCGGATTGTTGCTGTAGTCGGATGATTAGCGCCGAGTCGTTCTTCACAAATTGTCAACGCTTGGACATAAAGGGGTTCAGCTAATTCATATTCTCCTTGAGACGAATAAAGTCCTGCCAAATTATTCAAATTTTGTGCCACATCTGGATGCTCATCCCCTAGCCAGCGTTTTCCTAACTCCCAGGCTTGGGAATAGAACTCTTTGGCTTTGTCATGACGTCCTTGAAAGAAGTAGAGTATTGCCAAATTATTCAGATTTTGGGCTACATCTGGATGTTCATCTCCCAGTAAGCGTTTCCGCAACTCTAAGGCTTGCAGATAGAGAGGTTCGGCTTCATCGTAGCGTCCCTGCGTGGAATAAAGTTCGGCGAGATTTTTATAGAGTACGGCTAAGTTATTCAGGCTGGTTAAAACATCGGGATGCTCCTCTCCTAAGAACTGTCTACCCACATCCAACACCTCCACATAAAGAGGTTCGGCTTGCTCGTAGCGTCCTTGATAATGGTAGAGCAATGCTAAGTTATTTAGGCTGGTCACTACATCAGGATGGTTCGCACCAAATAACCGTTTCCTTAAGTCCAACGCTTGGCGATAAAGAGGTTCAGCTTCCTCGTACTGTCCTTGGGAGTGGTGGAGTAAGGCTAAATTATTCAGATTCGTGGCGATATCTGGATGATTATCACCCAATAAACGTTGCCAGATTTCCAAGGCTTGGCGATAGAGAGGTTCGGCTTCACCCTGGCGTCCTTGAGAGAAGTAGAGTCCGGCTAAGTTGTTGAGGCTTTGTGCCACATCGGGATGATTATCACCGAATAAGCGTTTCCTGATTTCCCAGGCTTGCAGATAGAGGGGTTCGGCTTCGTCGTAGCGTTCTTGGCAGAAATAAAGTGCAGCTAGATTGTTCAGGTTAGTCGCCACATCCGGATGCTCATCCCCCAACAAGCGTCTCATCACTTCCAAGGCTTGCAGATAGAGGGGTTCGGCTTGTTTGTAGTGTCCTTGGGTTCTGTAGAGTTCTGCCAAATTATTCAGGCTAGTGGCGACATCGGGATGGTTCCTTCCCAGTAAGCGTTTCCTCAGTTCCAAGGCTTGCAGATAAAGGGGTTTGGCTTGGTCATAGCGTCCCAGTAAGAAGTAAAGTAAGGCGAGGTTGTTAAGACTGGTAGCAACATCGGGATGGTTCTCTCCTAAGCTGCGTTTCCTTAAATCCAACGCTTGCAGATAAAGAGATTCGGCTTCCTCGTAGCGTCCTTGGAAAAAGTAGAGGGCGGCGATATCGTTGAGGCTAATGGCGACATCGGGATGGTTCTCTCCTAAGTTACGTTTCCTTATGTCTAAGGCTTGCAGATAAAGCGGTTCGGCTTGGGGATATTGTCCCTGAGAGTGATAGAGTCGTGCTAGGTTGTTGAGGCTGGTGGCAATATCAGGATGGTTATCTCCTAAGTTACGTTTCCTTATGTCTAAGGCTTGCAGATAAAGCGGTTCGGCTTGGTCGTAGCGTCCTTGGGTTCTGTATAGTTCCGCCAGATGATTCAGCGTTGTCGCTAAGTCAGTGTCTAACCCCAATCGTCGTTGCCGGTCAACCGCTTTATGGAAATACTCAACCGCGAGGGCAAGTTCGTGCTGGTAATCCTCAAATTCTCCATTTTCCAGTCGGCTTTGATAGAGTTGTCCGAGTTGAGCATACAAGTTCGCCAGACTCGGGTCTTGGCTTCCCCCTTTTGCTTCAGTTTGTTGAATTAAGGCTTTGAGGTCTGCTAATGGTATCACCTGGTTTGCCCCCTGATGCCAGTATTTATTTATCCTTCCTGTACTATAGCAATCCTTTCTCAAGGAGGTTAGGGTAGGTGTTAGGTGGTAAATTGCTCTTGGCAATAGGCTATCAAAGTGCGAGCGTTTCCCTGGCTCGCGCTATCTGGTTTATTGAAATTGATTAAAGATGTAAGTTAAAATCGATGGATTCTCAAATGTATACAACTTAATGATTAGGATCTAGCCGCTTCCCAAAAACTATATAGGATCAGATAATGCTAACCAGGCTAAAAGTTTCTGGCTTTAAAAACCTTGTTAATGTGGATGTCCGCTTTAGTCCATTTACCTGTGTAGCGGGTGTAAATGGCGTAGGCAAATCTAACTTGTTTGATGCGATTAGGTTTTTGTCAGCCTTAGCCGATCTTCCTCTAATTGAAGCTGCTTTATCTGTTCGAGATGAGGGCGGTAGGACAGGAGATGTCCGTAGTCTGTTTCATCGGATTGGCAATGACTATGCTCCACAGATGTCATTTGAAGCTGAGATGATTGTGCCAGGTGAAGGTGTTGATGATTTAGGACAAACTGCCGAAGCTAGTATTACTTTTCTTCGCTACTCTATAGAGCTAGCCTATCGACCAGATGATAGTCTCCGCTCATTAGGGTCACTGGAACTACTTAAAGAAGAGTTAGTTCATATTAATCTTGGTGATGCCCCTAAGCATCTGCTATTTAATCACAAGGCGAAAACTTGGCGCAAGTCGGCGGTGAAAGGACAGCGCCGAGTCCCTTATTTTATTTCTACAGAAGGTGAGGGGACAAATCGAGTGATTAAGCTCCATCAAGACGGCGGAAGCAGTGGTAGACCCTTAGCTCGCTCAGCAGCTGATCTGCCTCGAACTGTACTGTCTGTGACCAATGCAGCCGAAAGCCCAACGGCACTACTAGCACGTCGGGAAATGCAATCTTGGCAGTTACTACAGCTAGAACCTTCTTCTTTACGACAACCCGACGAATTTACGGCACCGACAAAATTAGGAACAGATGGCTCTCATCTGGCTTCAACTCTCTATCATTTGGCACGGCTGAGAAAAAATCTCCGCAAATCTGATCAGGAAGCCGAAGCGCAGGTTTATGCTCAAGTTGCAGGTCGTTTGGCAGAATTGCTCGATGATGTTGGGGAGGTAGGAATAGAGCGGGATGATCGTCGCGAACTGCTCACATTAATGGTCACGACTAGAGATGGTACCACCCATCCAGCGCGATCGCTCTCAGATGGAACGATGCGTTTTTTGGCGTTAGCGGTACTGGAATTAGACCCAGAAGCTCAAGGTTTGTTGTGCTTGGAGGAACCTGAAAATGGTATTCATCCAGAGCGTATTCCGAAGATCCTCAGACTCTTACAAGACATTGCCACGGATGTTGAAGAACCTGTTGATCAGGACAATCCCCTACGCCAAGTAATCATCAATACCCACTCGCCAGCCGTTGTACAGCAAGTCCCAGAAGATAGTCTCTTAGTTGCTGAGTTGAAGGAAGAAAAAGCACCGTCAGGACAATGGTTTAAAGGGGTACGCTTTAGTTGTCTACCGAATACTTGGCGACACCTTAAAGTTGCGGAAACCGAAAATACAAGTACTGTTCCTTTAGGTAAACTTCTCGCGTACTATCCAGTCCCAGTGGGCTGATTTTCGACGCTTGCCACAACAACCACAGGATCACTCAAAGAGAATTGAATTGAGTTTGAACCTTTACCCTTGCGACCTTTTATTTATACACAGGGATGCCGAAAAAGAGCCTCGTGAGAAACGAGTTGCTGAAATTCAAAAAGCCGTTGAGGGGATCAGGGAATCAGTTTCTGTGTCGGTTATCTGTGTTGTACCTGTGCGGATGACAGAAGCTTGGTTATTATTTGACGAAGCTGCCATACGCAGGGCGGCAGAAAATCCCAGAGGAAAGCAACCTTTAAATTTGCCAAACCTCTCTAAATGTGAGGAGTTACCTGATCCAAAACAATATCTTTGTCAACTTCTGCGTCAAGCAAGTGGGTTGACAGGTCGGCGACTAAAGAAATTTCGCGCCAGAGAGCGAGAGAAGATTCAACGAATCGCTGAACTTATCGATGACTTTTCAGAACTGCGGAGTCTGTCTGCCTTTCAAATACTAGAAGCCGACATAAAACAGATGCTTAAAAGACAGAGTTGGTGAGTAAATTATAAATTTAATCCAGTTCTCGTAATTCCCTCGAAAATTGAGGAGATTAAAAAAATATAAAATTTTTACTCAAAGTTCATTCGTTCATTAACAATTAAAACCGTCTTTCAATAAAAGTCTAATCATTGAGTCAAACTCTAAGATGTATCCAAATTAGCAAACCGCTGACCCAGTTTTGGGTTAGCACTCATTAGTAACGTTCCTCATACAATTGTTGGACTTAAGTGGAGGCACTAGCTGTGCAATCTGAAACTGTGAGAGTCAGGCGTGTATCCGGCGCTTTTGCCCTGATTGATAGTTTAAAGCGCCATGGTGTGAAGCACATTTTCGGTTATCCGGGCGGTGCGAATCTACCAATTTACGATGAAATCTACCAAGCGGAAGCCGCAGGCGAACTCCAACATATTCTGGTGCGACACGAACAGGGTGCTGCCCATGCTGCTGACGGGTATGCCCGGGCGACAGGTAAAGTGGGCATCTGTTTGGCAACCTCCGGACCGGGAGCCACGAATTTGGTCACAGGTTTAGCCACGGCGAGTTTGGACTCTGTGCCAATGATTGCAATTACGGGACAGGTTCCCCGTGGGGCAATCGGTACGGATGGATTCCAAGAAATTGATATTTTCGGCATTACGCTGCCAATTGTCAAGCATTCCTATTTAGTGAATGATGCTCGCGATATTCCTAAGATTGTGGCGGAAGCGTTTCACATTGCGAGTACGGGTAGACCGGGACCAGTGTTAATTGATATTCCCAAAGATGTGGGAATGGAGCAATTTGATTACTTTCCCGTGGAGCCAGGTACGATTAAGCTACCGGGATACCGTCCCACGGTGAAAGGGAATTCTAACCAAGTTAACAAAGCACTAGATTTGATCCGGGCAGCGAAGAAACCGTTACTCTATGTAGGTGGCGGTGCGATCGCGGCAAGTGCCCAGGGAGAACTTCTGGAACTGGCGGAACATTTTCAGATTCCGGTGACAACGACGCTGATGGGTAAGGGAGCATTTGATGAGTCCCATCCCCTGGCTTTGGGAATGTTAGGGATGCACGGCACCGCCTATGCTAACTTTGCCGTGAGTGAATGTGACCTGTTAATCGCCTTGGGTGCCCGCTTTGATGACCGGGTGGCAAGTTTGCCGAAACAGTTTGCGGCTGAGGCGAAGGTGATTCACATCGATATTGATCCGGCGGAAGTGGGTAAAAATCGGAACACTGATGTACCCATTGTTGGCGACGTGCGGCAGGTGTTAATTGACCTGTTGCGGCGTTCTCATCAACTTGGGAATGGTATCGATCCCAACCAGACGAAAGCGTGGTGCGATCGCCTGCAACAGTGGCGGGATGAGTATCCCTTAGATTTGCCCCATCCCCAGGAGAATCTTTCCCCCCAAGAAGTGATTGTGGAAGTTGCTCGTCAATCCCCCCACGCTTATTACACCACTGATGTCGGTCAACACCAAATGTGGGCGGCTCAATTCTTGAAAAATAAGCCCCGTCACTGGATCTCTAGTGGCGGTTTGGGGACAATGGGATTTGGCTTGCCTGCGGCTGTAGGGGTAAAAGTGGCTCTCCCCTCAGAACCGGTGATTTGTATCAGTGGTGATGGGAGTTTCCAGATGAATATGCAGGAACTGGGTACAATCGCCCAATACGGCATTGGTGTCAAGATTGTCATCCTCAACAATGGTTGGCTGGGAATGGTGCGCCAATGGCAGCATTTGTTCTATGGCGATCGCTATGAAGCGACGAATCTGGAAGTTGGCACCCCAGAGTTTGTGAATCTGGCTCAGGTGTACGGGATTAATGCCATTAAGGTAACTGAACGTCATGCATTACCTGAGGCGATCGCTCAAATGCTTGCCCATGACGGTCCAGTGCTTGTAGATGTGCGCGTTACCCGCAATGAGGACTGTTATCCCATGGTTGCTCCCGGTCATACTAATAGCGACATGATGGGGTTGCACCCTCATAACCCAGAGCCGATTTCACCCACTATCCTGACGTGTTCTAACTGTGGAACCGAAAATCCAGCGACGCATAAATGTTGTTGTGAATGCGGCACGAAACTGTTGGATCTACAATCAACGGTTGCTCTGAGCTAATTGGTGACGAGCGCCAGGTGAGGGCAGTGGGGGAAGAGGAGATAGGGGAGATAGGGGAGATAGGGGAGATAGGGGAGATGAGGGAGATAGGGGAGATAGGGGAGATGAGGGAGATGGTGAGTTAATTCACGCGCCATGCCCTCGAACCAAGTGAAGGGTAAAAGTTCAAAATATTATCTTCCCCACCTTCCTCACCTTCCCGACCTTCCCCATCTTTAACTGATGGTGGGGGTTTGGGGGAGGAACCATAAGTCCCACGCCATAATTTTTGATTTGGCGTTGGGATACATGGACATCCCCCAAGGAAATTTTATCGGTCAATCCAGATGAAATTTACAAACAATCCGGAATAATCCTACTAGGAATGTATATAATAGTAAGAGCAGGTGATAAACAATGCGACATCAAGCCGTCAAAGTTAGACTGTATCCGACAACTGAACAGCAAGAGATACTAGCTCAACACTTTGGTTGCGCTCGTTGGTGGTGGAATCGTGCGCTCAATCTGTGCATTGAAACTTACCAGGCGACGGGCAAAAGCTTGAGTCAGTCCGCATTGAACAAATTTTTGCCTAAGCTCAAAAAACAGGAGGATACTGAATGGCTATCTGAATGTTATTCTCAGGTATTACAAGCAACAACATTAAATCTAGTAACTGCTTATCGAAACTTCTTTGAACGTCGGGCGAAATATCCTAGGTTTAAAGCCAAGAAAAACAAGCAATCTATTCAGTATCCCCAGTCGGTTAAGGTTGTTGATGGTTGCCTAAAGTTTCCGGGTCGCGTTGGTGTAGTCAAAGCTAAAATACACCGACCAATTGAGGAAACAATCAAGACAGTAACGATTAGCATGATGCCATCGGGTAAGTATTTTGCCTCTGTACTAATGGAGTTAGAAGGAGATAAACCACCGACTAATACTGATGGTAAAGTAGCAGGAATTGACTTAGGGTTAAAGGATTTCGCTATTGTCAATGATGGGGTCAAGACCTCTAAATACGCTAATCCCAGGCATTTAGCCAAACCTGAGCGCAATCTCAAGAGAAAGCAACGAAAATTAGCTAGAAAGGAGAAGGGAAGCAAGTCAAGAGATAAAGCCAGAAAACTGGTAGCTAGGGTTCACGAACGAGTTAGGAATGTCCGTCAAGACTACTTACATAAGCTATCCAGAAAGCTAGTTGACGAAAACCAAGTCATAGTAGTCGAAAGTCTGAATACCAAGGGCATGGTTCGTAACCATAAACTAGCCAAAGCAATCTCTGATGTAGGCTGGGGAATGTTCGTCAATTTCTTATCTTACAAGCTGGAAAAAGAGGGTAAAGTATTGGTAGAGATTGATAGATGGTTTCCCAGTTCAAAACTCTGCTCAAACTGTCATTATCAAGTAAGTGAGATGCCGCTAGAGGTTAGGTCTTGGACTTGCCCTAGTTGTGGCATTCACCACGATAGAGACGGCAACGCCTCAGCAAATATCAGAGCAGAAGGCATCAGGATTTTATCGGTCTTGGGAACCAGGACTGCTGCTGGTGGAGGGGATGTGAGTCCGAAGCTTGGGCGCAAGTCTAAGCTGACGCAATCCCCTGTGAGATCAGAAGCCCACGCTATACCCGACAGGGTTAGCGATGGGTAGTTCACTATTGTCTGCCTTCAGTAGGATGTTAAATAAACTTTAACTGAGAAAGAATCGTCTTAGGTACAAATGGATGACGGCAAAACATGAGAATGGTTATAAGGCTCAACTTTTTGAGTTGTATTTTAATAAAGATTCTCCTTTCTTAACATAACTTAGTAAAAAAGCAATTGGATGAAACTTTCATCAGGGATTACACTAAGAGTAGTAAAAACTACAGATTTTTTTTCGGGATCAAGCTAAACAGGCTGACTTTGAAGGCGTTACCCTGCTATTTGCATCCTAAATAACAAAACTGATATCAACGTAAGAACAATGTGTATTACAGGCTCACTCACTGACTTTTCATTACCCGAAATTTTTCGGCTCCTTGGTAAAGGGCATCATACGGGTTTACTCACTGTGAATACTGATGTTTCTACTCCTGTCACCCCCAATGGCGTTTGCTATGTTTGGGTCTATCGCGGTCGAATTGTGGCAGTTGATTCTCAGTTAAAGCATCTAGGATTAATTAAGTTAATTGCTCAACGCCAATGGATGGATAGAAGTCAGTTAACTCAATTGAGTGAGTCATTGCCTCAGGAGCAACCCTTGGGTACATACCTGCAAGAACATGGGTTGTTAACCCTTCAACAAATCAAATGGTTGTTCCAAGTCCAAGTCTTACGACCCACCTGTACCTTGTTTCAACTCAAAACAGGTCATTTTAAGTTCAGCCATGAAGTTAAACTCCCCATGTTAGGAATGACGGGTTTGAGCTTAAACACCCTAGGTGCCAATTTACTAGGATTACGTTCTTTGCGTAATTGGGATGCCCTCAGCGATAAATTACCTGATGTTAATGGGGGGTTGCTCAGTGTTACAGGACACCCTCGTTATCCCCTCAACGCCTTAGAATCTCAAGTCTGGGAGTATACCAGTGGCACTGTGTCCTTGAGGGAAATTGCTAAACAACTCAGACTTTCGGTAAAAACGGTACAGCAGATTGCTTTTCGATTAATGGCAGTCGGATTGATCGAAGAAGTTCCCTTCATGATGCATACGCCCTGTCCTCAATCTGTGGACGCGATCGCGACACCGCTCCATCCAGAAGCGACCGATCAGCCAGTCAGCCACTCATTTTTGCACAATCTAATGGGTTTCTTAGCAGATAAGTCCAAGCATCTGCCGTTACGGGCGGCTTAGTTAGAGCCAGGACGGATAAGTGGATCAGACACAACAAATGTAGACGCGCAGCGGTTTGCAGCAGCGTGCCATCAAATAACGTACCTCAATCAGGACTAAACTGCTATATATCAGATTACTACCGATTCTAATAAACGAATTGTGCCTCGCTCCGCATCAATTTCTACCATTCCACCGATAGGGACAGTGAACTTATCCTGAATATGACCGATCATCGAACCATACCAGGCAGGAATCCCCAAAGGTTTGATATGGTCAGCTAAGACTTGCCGCAACGTCAGCGATGGTTCATTCGCCTCACCTGCAGGACAGTTTGTACATTGGGCAAAAATAAATCCAGCCACTTGATCGAGAATTCCAGCGAGTTTGAGCTGGGTTAACAAGCGGTCAATCCGGTAAACCTCTTCCCGGATATCTTCCACAAACAAAATAGAGTTCTGCCAATCGGGTAAATAGTCTGACCCCACCAGCGCCGCCACCAGCGATAAATTACCCCCCACCAGACGCCCCCTTGCTTTACCGGGGGTAATGGTTTCCACAGGAGTACTCAATAGATTTTGCAGTGTCATTGCTGCCCCATCAAACAAGATGCGTTGCAGATGTTGGATTGAGAACCAATTCCAGGTTGATGTTCCGAGTGGTCCATGAAAGGTGATCAGATTACTGTGAGTATAAATCCCTAACAGCAGTGAAGTGACATCGCTATAGCCGATAATGATTTTGGGATTTTGGCGGATTAGCTCGTAATCCAACAGGGGTAAAATTCGATTACAACCCCATCCACCTGCCATTGCCAGCACAGCCCGGACAGAGGAATCAGCGAACATCGCATTCACATCAGCAGCGCGGTCAACATCTTGACCCGCGAGGTAGCCGTATTGGTCGAAAAGATGGGTTCCCAGTTTGGTTTTCAAACCGAGTTGTGATAAAGTGGGAGCGATTTCATCAAGGGTCTTTTGGTCAACTAGACCAGCTGGACTAATCAACCCTACGGTATCGCCAGGATTCAGGCGTCGTGGTTTGAGAAGGGGTAGGGGGTTTGCCGTTACAGGGACTTGGGTTGCCAACAGCGTTAGTCCCAAGAGTTTAAGAAAGGCACGGCGATTACCGGAAAAGGGTTGGCTCAATGGTCAGTCCCGGAAAACTACAATAGACAACGTGGAAAATGGCTGGGAGTACCAAGCTGGGAAAAAGAGCTAGAATTGACTTACTTGAATCATCTCTAAACATCAAGCAATAATAATAGAGATATTGCATCTGCCAGATTTTGGTCAACTCACCGCAGCTAGGCATTAAACTCCCGAACCGGGATTGATGCTTGGTTTGTGTCATCACCGCGCGATCGGTACAGAAATGATTATTTTTTTGTATCCGATTAATTACAGACATTTGATCTGACGGTGCTGAATCTGACTCGTTGAACAGCATCTGCCGGCAAAATTCACGATAGCCAGTCAACAACTCTAACAATTCAGCCATTACACCCAGAGACATGGCAATTGCTTCAGGCTATGGTAGGGAAAGATACTCTTTCTCTCGATTTGGAGGTGATCAATCATTCCCTGGAACATGCCTCAGGTTAATGGCATCCATGCTGCAGCTATCCTCAACAGACGTATAGAGACTCAATTGATGAAGTTGACACGTTGAAGTCATGGGATTTTAGGAACTAGGAACATCTACCCGTTTCGTCAGATGCTAGAACAGATAAGCAAGGGTGGTGATCCCATAGCAGCACTGGCGCAGTTTTTTTTGCCAGCTAGAGGCTGAGTATCAACGGGTCACATTAATCTTACAGACCCAAAGACGGCAATATCAGCATTCTTAAGGATGAAATTAGTTTCTTTGCCCGAAGAACCGCCAACCATTTTGGTGGTTGATGATGACCAGTTTATACGAGAACTTTTACGCCGAGTCATGGAAAAAGAAGGCTATAAAGTTGTTGAAGCAACCAACGGCGAACAGGGTTTGGACGTTTATCAGCGTCTCAAACCGCATCTGGTCATGCTAGACGCCCTGATGCCGGTCATGGATGGTTTTACCTGTTGCAAACACTTACAAAAACTCTCAGACGAAGACGAGACATCACCCGATAGCGAACATTTGGAGGCTCAAGGGTTACAGGGAGTTTCCCAAACGCCGGTGTTAATGATTACCAATCTCGATGATCCAGAATCCGTTGACCGCGCCTTTGCCGTTGGTGCTACTGACTATATCACCAAACCGATTCACTTAGCCGTCTTGCGTCAACGAGTACGGCGTTTAATTCAACAGTTTCAGCTTTATCAAAAACTTGAACAAGCCAATCGAGAGTTACAACGTTTAGCCACGTTAGATGGACTGACGGGTGTAGCCAATCGCCGTCGGTTTGATCAATACCTTGATGATGAATGGTGGCGCATGATTCGAGAAGAGTTGCCCTTGTCTCTGATTCTATGTGATATCGACTTTTTCAAGAAATATAATGATACCTACGGTCATCAAGCCGGTGATGCCTGTTTGCGAAGGGTAGCTGATGCTTTGCGTTTTTGTGCCAAACGTTCGGTGGATTTAGTCGCTCGCTACGGTGGGGAAGAGTTTGCAATTGTTTTACCTAATACCACCACAATTGGTGCGTCGCTAGTCGCTGAAGAATTACGCAGTTTGGTTCACGGTTTAAAAATTACCCATGCGGCTTCTGCTGTCAGTGA
>NZ_JAVJQP010000163.1:0-149728 GCF_040218875.1 Coleofasciculus sp. D1-CHI-01 | reverse complement strand
TTGTAGAGTGCTTCATTTGTTGAAAAGTCAATGTGAATTTCAATCTTGGCTTGTCTAATCTTTTTTCTAAATCGATGTCGCAACAACAACAAAAACTCTTTTTCATGATCGACTACCATTACTTTCATCATTTTTTTCTATCAATTCATCTGGAATGACATAAACTGTTCTGAATTTTCCCCCTCATCCCTTTGGAGATTCCCCTCCCGTCCCCCTTAGAAAGGGGGCAGCCAGTGGATGCTTCGCTTTTTTGGCACGGGGAAGCCAGCGGATGCTTCGCTTTTTGTTCCATGGGGGAAGCCAGCGGATGCTTCGCTTTTTTGGCACGGGAGAAGGGGAACCGGACTCTCTTGCTCCCCTCTTGCTCCCCTCTCCCAAGCTTGGGAGAGGGGCTGGGGGTGAGGGCTGGCGTGGGTGAGGGGTTGAGCTTAAGTTGACACTAATGTACAGCGGGTCGCCCCTACAGTACACTGTTCAAGACGCGCCATGATAGACGCGCCCTGGCTACTATTATCGCGGCAAAATAAGCTTAAACTCGGTATATGTCCCAATTTCGGTTGCTACCTGAATCTCCCCTTGATGCTCTCCCACAATGATATCGTGACTAATGGATAATCCCAAACCTGTTCCTTGACCTGTGGGTTTGGTGGTAAAGAATGGGTTGAATATTTTATCTCGAATGTCCGCCGGGATGCCATTGCCATTATCTCGAATCCGAATTTCAAGGGTATCGCCTAGATTTTTAGTCGTCACGGAGAGTGTGGGAGTAAAGTCTGCACCAATGGCTTTTTTCTTGTCATGGGCTGCATAACAGGCATTATTGATCACATTGAGAAAGACGCGACTGATATTCTGCGGCACAATATTAATTTGACCAATCGTGGGGTCATAGTGGGTTTCAATGGTAATGTTAAATGAGGAGTCTTTGGCACGCATCCCGTGATATGCCAGATTAACATATTCTCCTAGAAGTGTGTTGATATCAGTGAGTTGGCGTTCGTTCCCTTGACCCCGTGAATGCATCAGCATCCCGCGCACAATATTGTCGGCACGTTTGCCATGTTCGTTGATTTTTTTCACGTTTTGCCCTAAGTCACTGAGAATTTCTTCGATGTATTCGGTGCTTTCCGGGTCTAATCGTTCTTTTTGACTATCGAGTTCTTCTAAGAGTTCTTCAGTTAACTCAGCCGACAGTTCGGCGAAGTTATTCACAAAGTTTAAGGGATTTTTAATTTCATGGGCAATCCCGGCGGTTAATGCACCGAGGGAGGCAAGTTTCTGTTGGGCGATAATTTGGTCTTGGGTGGCTTTGAGTTTTTTCAGGGTGACGGAGAGTTCCTGATTTTTGTCTTGGAGTTCCTGGGTTCTTTCATCAACTTTAATTTCTAGATTGCGGCTGTAGGCTTCGAGTTGTTGGTAAAGGCGGGAATTTTCGATAGAGATAGCGGCTTGGGCGGATAGAATTTTTAAGGTTTCGACTCGTTCGGGTGTAAAGGCGTCGGTGGCGAGGTTATTTTCTAAGTAAATAATACCTGTCAGTTTGCCTTGATTGAGGAGGGGGGTGCAGAGGATGGATTTGGGGTGAGTGGTGACGATATAGGAATCGCGGGTAAATTGTCCTTCATGGGTGGCGTCATTGAGGACAATATTCTCCTTGGTGTGGATGACGTAGTTGATGATAGCGGTTGACAGCAGGGGCAATTGGGTGTCAGGATCGACCGTATCTACAGGACGCGATCGCAAAATATTAACGGCTTCTGAATCCACGATACCTTCGGCTTCAATTACCCATTTCCCTGGCTCAGTCTCTGGCTCAATTTGGGATTGTAAAATTAGAAAGCCTTTTTGTGCGCCTGCATTCTCTATGGCAATATTCATCAGTTTCGCCAGTACCTTATCCAGCAGAATTTCACTGGTGAGGGTTTGCGAAGCTTTCATCACCGTTGACAAATCCAAAGCTTGAGCATTACCCCCCGATGTAGAGATTCGGGTGCTAATCCCTTTACCCTCAGTTCGATGGGTTCCACCAACTAAAATTTGCGGATATTCTGCTTCCAAGGCTTTGACTTTAGCTTTAGCACCCCAGCGCGTGTAGCAATGGTGGGCGTTTTTCAGGTAGAGTTGACCGATTTCGTCTCTACTTAGGGAGAAATAGAACTCCGCCGCCCGTTCATAAGCGATGGCTTCTTCATGGATGAATCCTTGTTCCCTAGCCCCACGAATCGCGGAATCATAATGTTCCATGGCTGGGATTTGTTGACCCAAAACCCGCGCTCGTTCAGCTTCAACAAGTTCATATTTATTTTGATAATTGCTTGGCGCGTAGTGCGCCCATTTTTTCATCCGTTTCTGATTTGATGCTACTTTTTTCGAGAAGTTAGACTTATCCTGTTTTGTGGCTTGAGGATACAGAGCCATCAGTGAGAGAGAACCATAAAAGTTTTGCTGAGTCACAAACATAAATGCCGCCGCTGATTTCTCATACTTTTTCCCTAGACGGTAATTAGCCAAAGCTTCACCATAGTCTTTAAGTAAGTAGCAAACAAAGGATTGAGCAAAATAGAAAAATAATAATGTACAATCGTTTTTAGTTTGAATTAAAACAGGCAAACTTTCTTTTTGATTAAATGCATCGCCTGATACTATAAGTGGATTGGCGGATTGATTGATTAAATTTAATATTATTTGTCTACATATATTTATATAGTAGGCAGAGTAATATTGTTTATATTTGATTGCTGTATCAGCATAAACGGCTGATTCTTTATTTGTGAATTTTAAGTTATGTCCAGCGAAAAACAGATGAATGCAATAATTTATAGAAGCATAACAGCCATATTCTAAGTCTCCATTTTCAATTCCGTCATTAAATCCTTCCCGCAACGGCTCTATTGTGTTTTTTACGTCATCTTTCCAATGTCTAATCATCGAATTAAAATTATGAAAAACAAGGGCTTTTAATTGACGAGCATCAAACTTATTTAACAGGCTTAAAGACAATTGACCAAATTGATATCCAGAATCAATGTCTTCTACAACGCTGCATAAATATACACCATAGAGTACATAGCCTCCAGCCGATAGACCTGAATTTCCATGTTGGAGACAGAGATTGATTAAACTCAATACAACCAAAATAAACAGTTGAGGATTAGTAATATAAGTAGGAGAGGCAATATTGAGTAATATTCGTATCGCTGAGAGTTGATAGGGATCGGTCATTTCTGGTAAATTTGTTAAATCTTGAATTGATTTATCGCTCAAAAATAATTTTATAGATTTTTGTTCTTGTTCAATCCTACGTTGACTTGGTGTGTGAGGAAGGTTAATTCCTAGCATCTCCAGAACAGACAATGCCGTCTCGATTGCTGACTGTAGCTCAAGTTTTGATCGATCAGATTGAATCTTCAACTCATACACTTTAATTTTATCAAGGAGAGTTTTAGCCTGTTGGAGGACAACGGCAAAAAGCCTTTCTGCTTCTTCAAAGTTAGCGCTTAAATAGTGAGATTCGACAAGTTCTACATGGATAGATAGAGTCAAATTATATTGCTCTTGCCAGCTATCTATCGCCAATAATTCAATCGCCCTGGTTAAATACTTAACAGCTACTTCATAAGCTGTTGCTATTTTTGCTTTTTTGCCAGTCCTTAAATTTAATTGAGCTAATTCATATTTTTCTGTCTGTTCACTAATTAACTCAGCACCGATATTTAACTGATTAACAATATCAAAAATAGTTTCTTCCAGTTCATCTGACTTGGTATTCTTCCAGAGCAAGCGACCGATTTTTATGTGAATTTCTTTTTTTATCTCTCCGGGAATTAACGCATAAGCAGCTTGCTGTACTCGGTCATGTAAAAATTTGTACCTGATCGCGTATGACTCATTTTGAATAAAAGATTGCCATATATCTGAGTTAATCTTTGATTCCACCTCGGAGTGCCAAAGCAGGGGAGTTTTGTAATCGCCACTTAGAGGCACAATCAATCCGGCTTCTAGGGCTGACCATAGCTGAGTGGCTGTTTCTGATAAAGATGTGGCATTGACAACCGAGAGAACGTCCAAGTTAAATCGGTTTCCAATACAAGCAGCTAACTTTAATATAGTTTGCGTCTGACTGTCTAATTTTTCTAGCTTACCAACCATTAAGTCAACTACATTGTCCGTTATTTCGACTAATCGAATTTGCTCAAGATCCCACTGCCAACGGCTCACATTGACGTTAAATGACAATAATTTTTCTGTGTATAGTGACTGAAATAATTGAGTTATAAAGAAAGGATTCCCGTTGGTTTTGTTGAAGAGCAAGTCAGCTAATAGCCTTGAATCTTCTCTTGAATAGTTGAGCGTATCGGAAACTAATTGATTGACGTGGTTAATATCCAAGGGCTGAAGATTAATCGTACTCACCTGATCCCCAGTGTCCTGTATCTGCTCTAGGGTTTGAATTAAAGGATGGGTTGCATTAACCTCGTTATCTCGATAGGCTCCTATCATTAACAGATAATGGCTATCGCTATTATTCATTAGTAACTTAATCAACTTTAATGAAGCCGTATCCGCCCACTGAAGATCATCTAGGAAGATAACCAGGGGATGTTCCTGAGTGGTAAAAACACTAATAAATTTTTGAAACACTAAGTTAAATCGATTTTGAGACTCCACTGAACCCAACTGAGGAACTGGAGGCTGTATGCCAATAATCCGCTCGACTTCAGGAATAACATCAATAATAATTTGACCATTACTGCCAAGGGCAGCTAACAGCTTCTGTTTCCAATTTTGCAGTTTTGCTTCAGGTTCGGTCAAAAGCTGCTGAATTAACTCCTGAAAAGCTTGAGTTAGGGAAGCATAAGGAATATTGCGTTTAAATTGGTCAAATTTACCGGAAATAAAATAACCTCGCTGTCGGACAATCGGCTTTTGCACTTCATTCACTAACACTGACTTACCGATACCTGAATAACCCGCCACCAGAATGATTTCATTCGCGCCTTGACTCACACGCTCAAAGGTATCTAAAAGTTGGGCAACCTCTTCCTCTCTTCCATAAAGTTTTTGCGGAATTTGAAATTGATCTGAAACATCTTGCTGACCTAGAGGAAATTTACAAATATGACCGCTCGTTCGTAATTGATGCAAGCAAGTTTCTAAATCGGCTTTGAGTCCCCAAGCACTTTGATAGCGGTCTTCTGCTGTTTTTGCCATGAGTTTCATGACAATATCTGAAACTGGCTTCGGCACATAAGTGTTATGGCTCGTCTCTACATTATCTTCTGATTTCCCTCTCAAGAGATGAGGTGGAATCGGTTGTTTGGCAAGATGACAATGCACCAACTCCATTGCATCAGTGGTTGCAAAAGGAAGTTGGTGAGTGAGAAGTTCATAGAACGTAACCCCCAGAGAATAAAAATCAGTTCGATAATCAATCACTCGATTCATTCTACCTGTTTGCTCTGGGGAAATATAGGCTAACGTTCCTTCTAGGTGATCGGGATTCCGAATGGTTGGATTTTCCCGCGATAAAAGAGACGAAATCCCAAAATCGATGAGTTTCAGTTGTCCAGTTTTTGGGTTATAGACAATATTCGATGGGTTAATGTCCTTATGAATAATATTAGCAGTATGAATAGCACCTAAGCTATCCGTAATTTTCATAAAAATTGTCAGTAATTCTTCTAGGTTAAATTGCCCTTTTAATAGATTTAAGGATTTTCCGCCAAAGTCTTCAAATAAAATAACCAAGCTATTCTGATATCTTTGCAGGTCATACGCCTTAATCACACCCTCTACATTTAAGGCTTGAGTGATTTCATATTCCTGCTTATATTTGGTTATTTCGGTCAGACTAGGATAGTCGTTTTTCAGAATTTTTAGAATAATAGGTTGATGATTGTGTCGAAAAATAGCCTGATAGACTAAAGAATGAAGGCTTTCGTCAATTTTGGCGAGAAGCTGATAGTTAGCAACAGAAGTCATGGTTTAATTTTCCTAAATCAGTAACAATCCATAAGAAAAAACAACAGGGTTCATTTCTACCTGATCTAGAATGAACCCTGAACATTAAAAGTTGCAATACAAATGCAATTTGGACTGAACGACAATGCTGATTAAATTATGAACTTGTTGTCGGTATATAAGGATAGGGGGGAAAGGGGTTTTCAATTAAACCATTTCCATCCTCTTGTATGGGGGCGTTTACCCAACTTTGGATCTGATCAAGAGTTACGGTGAATTCACTCAATGCTGGTCGTGGTGGGAACGGCAAAACTATCGTGAAATAAGGAGGCTTTTGGTCTAAAACAGCTTGGTGATTATCGATTACCTTGCCATCAAATGTCTCCCAACTGACTTCAAAGCGATAGATTTGAATTTCATCAGGATCAAAAATGCATGTATCCCACAGATTGGGCTTTTGTCCTGTCAACAATGCTCTCAACTCAGAATCGTCGTGTCCTGTGGAGAAACTTGTGAATATTTCTCGAATCTGCGTCGCTTTCTCTCCCTCTAACCAGGCGCTAGCAATAAGCTGAGAAAGGAGTTTAGATTGCTTTAACCACTGATGGACAAATGACTCGTAGTTCTGGACATGTTTTTTTGATTGTTGAACTTTTTTATCACAGCTTGTTTTATGATTATGCCACCCTCTTAGCTGTTGTGCTGTCCATTCTGCCATTCGTTATTTCCTCCACGTCTATTTATTATTGCCTATTTTTGACTGGAATTCAATCATTTGTGCCAAGGAACACTTATAAATTTGAGTAATCCCCTGGCATGAGCATTCCAGACCAACTGAAAATTAGTTTGAGATAAAACATTATTTACTATAGCCGCAGCTATTGCAATATTTCGATACATTACTTCAAACTTATAGTCATATTCCCAAGTATTCCCAGAAACCGGGTTTCTTGACCGATGCCCTAGCAATTACCCATCAGTTGCACCAACCAGTCCATAGAAACGCACCGGATTTTCCCAGAGAATCTTTCGCACTGTTTCCTCACCCAATTGAGCCTCCAGCCCCACCGCTCTTTCTACAATATCCGGCTTGTGATCAATATGGGGATAGTCAGAGCCAAAAATCAAGGACTGACAACCGATAAATTTGATAATTTCACCTAGATACGGTTCAGACGGCTCTATCTCAATAAAGCACTGGCGACGGAAATACTCCGAAGGCTTGATTTTAACTGTCTCTTTCACCTCCCACCCTAACTCCTCATACTCTTGATCCAGTCGCCATAACCAATAGGGTAACCAACCACAACCCGACTCCAGAAACCCCACCCTCAGCCGAGGATGGCGTTCTAACACCCCTCCTTCAATCAGCGCCAACAGCGCCATCATCTGTTCCATCGGATGAGAACAGGCGTGCAGGGCAAAACGGGTATAAAATCGATCTGATCCAGTCGTGGGTAAGCGTCCGTGAGTGGCTTCATGAATGCCTACTGCGATCCCCAATTCCTCACACATTGTCCAAAACGGCTCATAATCGGGATCACTTAACAGCCGCCCTTTAATCGGGTTAGGGCGCAAATAAACCGCCCTCCAGCCAAATGCGGCAATCCGCTGCAATTCTGACACCATGTCTTGGGGATCATGGAGATTAATCGCTCCCACGCCTCTGAGCCGTTGGGGGTCATAACTGCAAAAGTCTCGTAACCAATTATTATAAGCACGGGTAAATGCCCCAGCCAATGGCGGCTCCATCTTATCTATGGCTAATAGCCACAATCCGTAAGTGGGATAGATAAACGCCACATCAATCCCCATTTGCACCATAGCTTGAACATGAGACTCCGGATCAAAATCACTCAATAACGATTGGGGATGAGCCTGCATCACTTGCTGATTTCCCACCTGGCGCACCTGATCCGAGAGTTTCTCGACAATCTCTTCCCCCTGAATTTTCATCTCCGGTGAGGGCGCAAAGCGTTTAAATGCAGGTTCAAGGTAGTTTTGCCACATTGAACTGGGTTCGTAAATGTGGGAGTCTGCATCAATGATTGGATAGCCGTTGAGCATGGGTTATTCGTTATTGGTCATTTGTCATTGGTCATTTGTCAGGGTTTGAGGCGTATTTACATCCACATCGGGAATGGATTCAGTTGATTTTCCGGAAGCGGCGCTGTCAGCCACCCTAATTCTACGGGAACCTGATATAACCGCCCCGAACCCAGCCGTTTCCAGAAGTGGCGCATTCCGGGAACGATCGCCTTGACAACCTTGAGTCCAATATCGGGACGAGTCTGATCCAGCACCAGCAGTTCCATCCCCCGGTTCTCGACAAGTTGCTGACAGCGAATCACATCATCTTTGAGGTCATCACTCCACACTTGCGGATAATCTGACTGTACCTTTACCGCCATAGTCTCATCCGCAACTAAATAGGGCTGATTCGCCACCGTTGCCATTTTCCACCAGTCCAGCGCCATCGGATCAGCCCCAGGATTATACAATGTACTGCCATCAGCATTTGCCCTTAACACCGAAGGGAGAATCTGATTCACCTCCGTCAACGCCCGTTGGATAGCAATTTTCGGGTCAAAATGAGCGCCGTACCCCAAAACGATATCTTCCACCGCGCGATCGCACCGCCGACTAATCGCCGCAAATACAGGAATATTCAAATCACTGGTAATATCCAGCACCCAGAGTTCCCGATGCAGGCTTTGGTAATACTCGTTTAACTGATAAAAATAGGGGTCATCAAAACTCTCTAAATCCACCTTGGGGCGTTGAATCCGGTTATACCACCATAACGCCACACTATCCCGTTCCACCAATTC
This sequence comes from Coleofasciculus sp. D1-CHI-01, assembly GCF_040218875.1. NCBI lineage: Bacteria > Bacillati > Cyanobacteriota > Cyanophyceae > Coleofasciculales > Coleofasciculaceae > Coleofasciculus > Coleofasciculus sp. D1-CHI-01. The sequence continues at coordinate 140,936 of NZ_JAVJQP010000163.1, read as the reverse complement.
CATAAACCCTTGCAGAATAGCTTCTTCCAGCGTATTTCCCGCCGCACACCCATTAGAATCTGCCCAACAATCTGCTTTTTTGGCTTGGGGATAGCCATAATAACAATAAGCTGTCGGCAGATACTTAAACGTTTGCTCCGTTAACGACCAAACTGGCGTCCATTCTCGCTCTCGTTCCTCATCAAAGGGTTCGGGAACCTTTTGAAACCACCCCGTACAGTTATCATTCCACTCCTGACGAGTTTCATATTGACTAGGGCTAAAATTCATACAGGTATTCGGATGAATCGCGCGATCGCCTAGGGTTTGATAACTCCCTGTTTCTCGAATTTCGTCCCCCTGAAACACCCCAGAATAGCGTTCAATCGCCTCACAAAACCCACTGGCTTTCGCTTGAGCATCGGTGCGACCTTTTCCCGCACTACGACCCCCAAGATTTTGGCGTAAGGTGTTGAGATCATCAAACAGTGTGGCAAAATGATGCTTGGCGAGATAAGTATGAGTTAAATGATTGACCCCTGTCTCTAACCGAGTCAATTCTCGCACAACACCTGTAATCGGACTCAGGTGATGGTGATAAGTTTTCAGGGTTTCTTCCGGTGAACAATAACGATGTCCGCCATCGGTGGTAAAACGCTTCTTCCGGTGTCCCAGAATAATCGGTAAAGGGTTTCGGTTTAACCTCTGATTCAATCCACAATGGGGACATTGCGGACGCTTCACTAAACGATGATTTCGGGTGTCTAAAGATAAGGTATCGTGAGTAACCAGAACCCCGGTTAACCGTTGATTTTCGCCCTGAACAATCCATTTAAAGAGTTCCGTTGCAGCCATTCCCCAAGCCGTTTGGACGCTAGCTGGAAAAGAGGTTAAAGGAATCGGTATCGGTGTAGAACAGTTCTGCTGGTTTTGGATAAAGCGTTCTATCGGTCTGTTATCCCGCAAGCGTTGCGCTAAACAGTGCCAGCAACCCGTTTTTCCTGGCTCAATAATCGGTCCGAGCCAAATCACTGTTCCCACGGGTTTAACTAGCATCCAGGGACGTTGAGATTGTAAGGCATTTTGATTGAATGCGTCTAAATCGACATGCAAGTAATCATCGGTTAAGACAACATCAATATCTCCCTGATCCGCTACTTGAATCTGTAGCGATGCCAGAGTCGATAGGAACTCATCAGTAGACAGAGAACCAAAACGTTTTACGGCTACTTTTATCGTTTGTAATCGCTGGTAAGCCTGCTGAATATCGACATTTAGCATCTCACAGAAGACGGCTAAATTATCGGGCAATAGAGACTCATTTTCAATAATATACCCCTTCTGTTCCATCTGCATCAAGGCATGTCGCGCCATGACGCTAGTATTGAGCATCTCTTGAAACGAAATAGTTTCCGCCGATAGATGCTGGAGAATTTTATCAATAATTTCCTCAACCGTATGATGCCCATCGATTAACGGGACTAATTGTTGATAGAGATGACGATTGAGTTGAATCGAACCTCGCTCTGATAACAAAAATACTGTTTCTGGTTCGACCATTTCCACCTGAAAGCACTGTTTAAATCTGGGCTTATTCAGCATATTTATTAAAGATAACTGTGACTCGTCCGTACTTGGATAGGAACCTACAAATCCGCACCATGAACGCTCATGATTCGACATGTTTACCCATTAACTGCGTTAATTATTAGATGGCGAAATAAATTTTGTCAAGAAATACCTTCTGACACAGGACGTTGAGGAGAGGGCGACCCGAGTAAATTAAGTGAATTAGAGTTGTTAATTAGTGCAAGCGGGTCGCCCCTACAGGGAGACCACAGGTATTTTTTTGATCATCTCCGGGGAAATTTATTAACCGATTTTCCGTTTTATAGCAATCGCCATAGCGGTTAGGACGTATCATTTTGTAGAGACGTTGCATGCAACGTCTCTACAACTTAAATGTAGCGAAGGAACTGAATCTCTGTTTACCTTGACACAAAAGTCACGCCAATGGCAGATAAAACCGAAACGTACTGCCTACCCCTAACTGACTTTCAACCTCAATCTCACCTCCTTGCAATTCCACCAATCGCTTTGATATCGCTAACCCGATCCCCGTTCCGCCAGTGTGCGGATTGCGCGACTTTTCCGCCCGCCAGAACCGTTCAAACACATGAGGAAGATCCTCTGGGGCAATCCCCATCCCTGTATCCGTTACCGCAATCCATAACCGAGAAATAATACCTTTTCTTCCATCCCGTTCTACCCACACCCGCACCGTAATCGCACCTGTTTGAGTATGGCGAATGGCATTGCCTAAAAGATTCACCAGTACCTGTTCTAATCGGTCACTATCCGCCAATACTTGCGGCAATTTTTCGGGACAATCTAGCTGCAATACGGGACCTTCTTCCAACACCTGATCCGCAAACTTTTGCACCAGTGATTCTAACAAGGGACGCACATTTACGGGTTCAACTTTGATCGGCAGATAACCCGCTTCGGCTTTCGAGAGTTCCTGTAAATCATTAATTAACCGTTCCAATCGGCGCGTTTCTTTTGCCAACTGCTGATACATCGCAGGCGTTGCGTCCATCCGTTGTGTAGCCAGTTCTTCTAAATAACCTCTTAGTACCGTCAAAGGCGTTCGCAGTTCATGAGTCAAATCACTGACTAAATCTCGCCGCCGCTGTTCCACATCTTCTAAACTCACTGCCATTTGATTAAAACTGCTGGCGAGTTGATTAATTTCAGGAATTTCACTGGGCGGAAGTCGTTTATCCAGCTTACCTGCGGCAAATTGTTGGGTAATGTCTTCAATTTGAGTCAGGGGTTTGACGATGCGACGAGATAACCAATAACTGAGTCCCCCCGCCGCCGTCGTGCCAACAATAACCGACCAAAATGTGCCGCGATTCCAGGCAGTTTGAAATCCTTTTAATAGAGAGGTACGGGCAACCCTGAAGATGACGCCTTTGCCTTCTAATTGTTGCAAATGCAAAATAAAAAAGCGCGGCGAAGACACTTTACTAATAATTAACAGGGAACCCACGCCGACAATCATTACCAACAGGTGGGAGAGAAACAGGCGTGAGACTAAGGGTAAGGATTTGCGACGGCGGCGTAAACCTGTTTTACTCATGGGGTTCGATAAAATTTTGGCTTTGTGAGCTTGGCTTAAGGCTTAAGTGAAGCCCTGAACTCAAGTTCGGGCTAAAAGCTAAAACCCGTTAAAACGGGTTGAAAGACCCTAGCCTAGTAGGTAATTCTTCATGAAGAGTCCCCTACAGACGGTCGGATTGCCCGCTTTGGTGTTTCTTTACAGGCAGGGGTTCTAAACTGTTGCGGGTTTGCATTGTAGAAAATTGTAGATATATAGTAAAGTATAAGGAAGCTTCTTGGGATATTGTCGGGGGCGACGCCGTGCAGCCGATACGGGTTAACCCAGTATGAAAGACTAAACTACAAGTTTCTATAAGTTTAGTCTACACGGTTATCTTCAAATTTATAACCAACACCAATAACGGTCTTAACAAAGGTCGGATTACTGGGGTCTGGTTCGATTTTTTTCCGTAACCGGGCGACATGGGTATCAACTACCCGTTCATCGCCAAAAAAGTCATTCCCCCACAGTTTATCAATTAGTTGAGTACGATTCCAAACTCGACCGGGTTGACTGGTAAAGGTTGCCAACAGATTAAATTCTAATGTGGTTAAATCTAGGGGTTCTGATTCCTCAGAATCGAGTTGGCGACTGGCAGTATGTTGATCTACATCCACGGTAAAATGTTGGGTACGGTAGACGAGGGACTGTCCACCGTGACGCAAACTACGCCGCAATAGCGCCCGGACTCTAGCCACCAGTTCGGTAGGGCTAAAGGGTTTGACCAGGTAATCATCCGCACCCGTTGATAGCCCAATTACGCGGTCAATTTCCTCTCCCTTCGCCGTCAGCATTAGAATATAGGGGTCTTTGGGTCCCGGTTTTTGGCGAATTCGGGCGCACACTTCCAGTCCATCCAATCCAGGTAGCATTAAGTCGAGAATAATTACATCCGGTTGCTGGGTTTGGAAGGCTTGCATGGCGGCTAGTCCATCGCGACAGGAGTAGCTGGTGAATCCTTCCTGTTCTAGGGTAAGTTGGATGAGCTTGGCGATTTCTGCTTCATCTTCAACGATTAAGATATCCATATAAGTAGGTGGGAACAATTACAGTGAAAGGTTTGGATCGTCATTCGTCATTCGTTATTCGTTTATGTAAGGGTTTGAGTATTATTTACAGGACTGGTGGAGTGTTGGGTTGATAGGGAGCCAGAGCGGTTGAGTAAAGGGCGACCCGACCCCATTGAATGGACTGGTGTTGTGAATTAGGTCAAGCGGGTCGCCCCTACAGGGGAATTATAAATGTTTCGTTCATCCGTTGCGGATGCGATCGCTAATTTAGATCGAATGGCACTCAAAAGCGGGCATTATGAGATCGCCAAAAGCTTTGATATACCGTAGGGTGGGTTTCGGCTTCGCTCAACCCGCTCGGCTTCGCTCAACCCACCAGCATACCAGGAGCGTGACATTCAATTTAGATCCCCAACCTTCAAGAAGTCGGGGATCGGGTAGGGGAATGGATTATAAGCCCAATTTCTCTAAAACAGATCGTGTGGACACAATATGCTTACTCAAGCCTAACTCCTTGGGTGGAATCCCTAGCGCCAAAGCCACCAATTGCGGTAAATGTAATACAGGTAATCCCAGCTTACGCTCAATTACCTTTTCCACTTCCGGTTGACGAGAGTCAAGATTAAGGTGGCACAATGGGCAAGGCGTTACCATACAATCTGCCCCAGCGTCAATGGCTTCTTGGATATTTTTCCCTGCCATTTGGAAGGATTGCTCAGTCGCATAACTGGCAATGGGCCAACCACAACATTGGGTTCGTCCGCGATAATAAACCGGAGTTGCGCCAACGGATCGGAATACATTTTCCATCGATTCGGGGTGAAACGGGTTGTCATAAGGGATTGTGGTTTGTCCTCGCAGCAAATAACAGCCATAGAAGGCGGCACATTTTAACCCGCTTAGCTTTCGCGTCACCCGTTCTTGTAAGGCGTCTAGTCCATAATCGGTGACTAACGCCCACAGCAAGTGCTTGACCTCACTGTTCCCTTTATAAGGAGAACACCCCTCTTTTTTCAGTAAGCCATTAACTTGATCAATATAGCCCGGATCACTCTGTTGAAAGTCCTTCAGGCGTTCATCAACATGACCAATAACCCCCTGACAGGTGCTGCAATGGGTTAACAGGGGGAGATTGAGTTCCTCCGCCAAGGCAATATTACGGGCATTTACGGTATCTTCCAGCAATCGGGAATCTTCCTTAAATGTGCCAGAACCGCAACAGGAAGCTTTTTTCAGTTCAATCAGTTCAATGCCCAAGGCTTGAGTCAGGGCGGCGGTGGATTGGTACAATTCTCGGCAAGCGCCTTGGGCGACACAACCGGGAAAGTAAGCGTATTTTAAGGTTTGAGATGGCATAGCAGTTAATCTGGATTCTCAGGATCAATTATCCCATCGCTAATCCTAATGGGTAGCGTTGGCAATGTTGGAATTTTTGGTTGAGTAAAGGGCGACCCGATCCCATTGAGTGGATACAGGCGTTGATTGGTGCCGTGCGGGTCGCCCCTACACGAACTGTTGGGGATCGCCTCCACCCTTGATATACCGCCTTACTTTTCACGGGATCTAGAAAACCTCTCTCCAAACCTCTCTCCGAACCTCTCCCTTCTGTGCAAAAAAAAAGTGAAAAGTCAGGATATACCGTAGTGGCTTGGCAAGCTTAAAATTGTAGGTAAAGATGATGAAGTTTCATCCGAGCATCTTCGGTTGTGAATTGCCATTTAACTTTCGTATTTTCCTGATTTCGTTCTTCTTGCCAGTGCGCCAATTCGGTTTTTAAAATATCCGCTGTAGCTATCCGCCTATCTAGACATTGCTGGGGAGCAACGTTTCGCGATCGCGAGATAGACCGTAGTGGCGTGACACAGCTAAAATTGTGGAATAGATTTGACGTTTAAACCGGGCGCACGCCATGCGCCCCTACAATTCTAATCCACCAAATAAGGTGTGCCACGCCAGTAGGGTGGGCATTGCCCACCAGCCTTAATCAGTATGCCATTCGACTGAGAACAATGATTTTGCCGACATTATACTGGGAAGCAACGTTTCGCGATCGCGAGATGATGGATTGAGCCTAGAATCACCCGTCTGATTATGTGAGTTAGATCCCCGACTTCTTGAAGAAGTCGGGGATCGGGTAGGGGCGACATTTTAAACGATCGCCCTTTTCGCCTGGAGATACATTTCCGCGATCGCGATCGCCATGAGTACCCCGACTAAACTGAACCAACTCCCCAAAGTACCAAGAGTGGTAATTAACAGGATAATTATACTCGTGGCAATGAGGTAGGTGAGGGCAACTTGGCGATGAGTCCAACCAGATTGCTGAAGCCGCTGGTAAAGGTGGCTACGATGTCCTTTAAAGATGTTTTCTTGGCGAATAAAGCGACGGATTAGAGTATAAATGGCATCAGCGGTGAGGGGGAGGGTTACAGCCAAAGCAGACCAGGCTTGCACGGGATTATGGCTGTTAAGTAGGGCGATGGCGACACTCGCTCCCAAGACAGTGCTACCCGCATCGCCCATAAAGATTTTCGCGGGAGACCAATTCCACCAGAGAAAACCCAGGAGGGCGGCGGTAAGCAGCCAGAATAGGGGTTGGTTGAGGTATAGTGCTAGGAATGCCATCTGGAGGGCGGTGACGCTGGCAACTAGACCATCTAAACCATCCATGAAATTGTAGAAGTTAATTAGGGCGGTGATGCCAATTAGGGTGAGTGCGATCGCGATTATTTGACCCACTATACCGAAGTTAGGGAGCGAAGGTAGGGGGAAGGAACCGAAACACGCGATCGCGAGGCTGGCGACGGACAGATGTACGAGGTAGCGTATTCTGGCGGGAAGCCCTTGGCGGTCATCAATGATACCAATGATGGCTAGGGGGGTGAGGATGAGCCACAGGAAGGTTGGATTTGGGTTAATTAAGGGGTGGGGTAGAAGTTGAGGGAAATAACGGGCGAATAGAGAGGCAATTAATCCCGTTATGGCAAACGCTAGGATGAAACCCAAGCCACCACCACGGGGAGTGGGTTGGGTATGGGAACTGCGATCGTTGGGGATGTCCAGTAAGTGGTTGCTGAAGCGTCGTTTAATGATATGGGTCAGGAGGATACTCGCCAGAACACTGGCAGCCGCAAGAACAGTTAACATGCTTGTCTATTACACTTCTCACACACACTTGTTCTACTATATGACCTATTGGTTTGTGGTGAGTTCCGTGACAGAGGTGTATCAGCGCAAGGTTTTTGAGAGTCCTTCGTCAACGGTGTAGGGAGGTTCCCAGTTGAGGGTGTTTCGGATGTGGCTGCTGTCAACGACGAGGGAACCTAGCAGGCGGTCAATGGTTGAACGATTGAGTGGTAGGGGGCGTTGAGTGAATTGCTCGATGGTATCTCCTAGATGACCTGCTAGTTTGAGCAGGCTGGGTGGTACTGGGAGGAGGTGACAAGGGCGTTCTAGGTGGTAGGCTATCTTGCTGATTAGTTCAGGTGTGGAGAGGTCTTGACCATCGCTAACCAGGAACGTTTGGTTTTTAGCGTTAGGGTGAGTTAGACAAGTCGCGATCGCATCAACGAGATTACCGACATAGAGAAGGCTACGGCGGTTGTTGACTAGACCGAAGGGTAAGGGTAAGCCTCGATTGATGAGTTTAATTAGGCGTTCCATGTTGCCAGGGTTGCCAGAACCGTAGACCAAGGTAGGGCGTAGAATAGTCCAGGTCATGTTGCTTTGGCTGGCAAGTTCGATTAGGGCTTGTTCGGCTTGGAGTTTGCTGCGTCCGTAAGGAGTATCGGGTTGGCAAGGGGAGGTTTCCGTGAGGGGATGGTCGCTTAGGGTTGCCATAGCACCGATGGAGCTGATGAAAATAAAGTGCTTTACACCTGCAGCAATTGATTGTTTGACAAGGTTAGCTGTACCCTGTACATTAATCTTCAAAAATTCTGCTTCCGGGTTATGGGTATTATCGTGCAGGATATGAGTACGGGCTGCTAGGTGGATTACAGTATCCATATCTGTCAGGGTTGGCTCCCATTGGGTAAGACCATCAATATTACCTAAATTTGCGGTAGATACTTCAGAGGGAAGCTTATTGGTAGGATTGCGAATAGCAGATCTAACCTTCCACCCTTGCTGGATGAGCAGTGGGATGAGATGGCTAGCAATAAATCCTGTAGAACCAGTTACTAAAGCAGATTTCATCTAGTGTATGTTCTAAGAAGGTCTTAAAAAATTTTCCAGTAGTGGCGTGGCAAACCCAATTTGATGGATTAAGATGGTAGGGTTGCACCGACGTGTACCCAGACAATCCTGAAAATCTCTTCCATCATTTTAGCTGTGCCACGCCATTCGGGTAGGTTAGGGGAACTAAACCAAAACTAGCCCCAGCAACTACAGTTGTTTACGCCGTAACCCACCAAAGGGATAACCTAAACTTTATGAGGAACCAGGTATAATTGTCTAGCGTCTGTCCGGTAGATAATCTGAGAGAACAAGATGGAAAAGAAAATTGCAATTCTAGGTGGAGGAGTTACTGGAGTTGTTTTAGCTGGTGAGCTGTCTGCCAGTCCGCTGTTTGAAGTGGATTTGATAGAAAAAGCTCCAGTCTTGGGAGGGCTTCACCGCAATTTCACTATAGACAATCTGAACTATGATATTGGAGCCTTTGTATTTCCTGTAGATCATAGTCTGTTCACAACTTTTCCTCGCATCAAAGATTTGTGCTTACAAATTAAAAACCAGATGGGTTCTTTAACGCCACGAGGAACTATAGACAAATATCCTTGTACCCTCAACGGCTATATCCGAGACCATGGTTTAGTTAACTTTAGCTATGCCTGTTTGGACTTGGTTTACTGTAAGTTCCGATACTGGCAACGAGATAATATACCCGCATTTGTAAAATATTACATTGGTAAAAATGTTTATGAAAGAAGCGGACTTAAAAGTTATATAGAAATTCTGTATGGGATTAGGGATGAAGAGATAGATATTGAATTTGCCACTAAACGGCTAGGAGAAATCGAGAAAGCGGCTTCCCTAAAAGCAATTATTTCTAAGCTATTGCAGTCTCGAAATACTGCTTTAGTCGATCCGCCAACTCTGAAGGAAGTTGTGGTAAGACCAACAGAAGGTTTTCATAAAATGTATGAGGTAGCTAACGATATTTTATTGTCTCAGGGAGTAAATATTTTCACTAACTGCGAAATGAAAGCAATAACTCGTAGAGGTGAAAGATTTGAAATAGAGTTTTTAGATAGCAAAAAATACTATGACCGAGTGATATCGACGATTCCAATAGCAACAATATCCCAGCTAATTGGTAAACCCCTCGAAAAAGACCTAGAGTATAGGAAGCTATTGTCTCTGTTCTATCGTTTTAATGGTGATTTGGGATATAGTGACAATATTCTTCACAACTTTACGACTCAAGGCTCATGGAAAAGAATTACAACTTTCTCTAAATACTATGGAACCTATGAAGGAGATGACTATTTTGTCGTCGAGATCACCTTAGAGAAGGATACCCAACCGGATATTTACAAACAACAGCAGGATTTTGAAAACCACGTTCAAAGTCGGGGTTTGTTTAAAGGGGAACTGAAGTATCAAGGGAGTTTAGTTATACCCAATGCCTATCCAGTTTATCGACGCGATCGCCTCCATGAGGTGATAAAAGCCAAACAAGGTTTAAGAGAATGGGGATTAGATTTGGCAGGTCGTCAAGGCGAGTTTGACTACATTAGTTCCTATGATGCCGCCGCTAATGCTAGGAGCCTTGCGGAAAAAATTAAGGCAGATTATTGCAGCTAGATAGTTGGAAATCAAAGTATCTTATGAGCGCCATTGTTCATATAATCACTGCTTTAGAAAGAGGTGGGGCACAACGCAATACCCTGGAAACTGTAGCACAACTACATCGCCCTGAGAGACCCCAATGGCTAGTTACTGGTAGCTTTGGCGATGCTGCTTTGATAGAGGAAGCTAGAGAGCGCCTGGGTAATAGATTGATTATTGTTCCAGCTTTAGATCGTCCCATTAAACCTTGGCAAGATGGACGCGCTTTCCTGGAATTGTACCGCTGTTTACGCCAATTACGTAGGTCTTTAGGAGCGCCTCTAGTGGTACACACCCACAGCAGTAAAGCAGGCGTTTTGGGGAGATTGGCAGCTCGTGTTATGGGTAATTGCCATATTGTCCATACTGTTCATGGTTTCGGCTTTGGAGTAGCTGTTTCTAGGTCTCAATGGTTACTAGAAACAGCAGAACGTATGGCTGGAGCGGTAACAGATGTGCTTATTTTTGTTAGCGAGGCTGATCGGAAGCTAGCCCATCAACTCAAATTAGCCCCACAAGCTGCTGAGCAGATAATTCGTTCTGGTATAGATCCAACTCCTTTTGCGGCTATCAGGGGGAATTTAGCAATGCGTGCTGAGGCTCGTCGTCAGTGGAATATTCCTGAAGATGTCCCTCTAGTCGTAACTGTTGCCAACTGTAAGCCACAAAAAGATCCTTTGTTTCATGTTGAAATATTTAGGGAGTTTTTGAAGCTTGAGCCAGAGGCTTGGTTCCTTTTTGTGGGGGATGGGGTTTTAAAACCTGCCTTAGTCAGTCGTATCGCAGAATTTGGGTTAACTCAAAGAATTGTTTTACCTGGATTTATTCCTGACTCTCGGTTAGCCTTGGCTGCGGGTGATGTGTTTTTACTAGCTAGCCGCTGGGAAGGGCTGCCTCGTTCGGTTTTGGAAGCCGTTGCTAGTGGTTTACCTGTTGTGGTTAGAGATTCTACTGGTTGGGCTGAAGAATTGAACTGGGCTAAACAGTTTTTGAGTCTGGAAAAAGATGCGCTACCGAGTGCCTTTCCTCAAGCCATTCAGAAAGCTATGGCAATTAGCAACAGTAATACCTTTGACCATCAGGATGAGACAACTTATTCTTGTTCCTTGCCAGAGAGATTCACTTTAAATGGGATGCTAGCAAGATTGGATAGTCTTTATAAGGCACTTTTATTGTCTTAGTCATCTGAATAGTATGATCTATACCAATCAACAAAATGTTTTACACCTACTTCAATTGGCGTACTAGGTCTAAACTGAAGTTCCCCCAGCCAAAAAATCAAAACTACCTCACCGTGCGGCTTTCCGCGATTTTTTAGCCGCCCTACATGGGTACAATCGCTGAAACCTTGATGTAGCGTGGGTTTCAACCGATCTCTTGTTATATTGCAAAAATACCGCGATCGCGGTATTTTTGCAAGTGCTACATGGGTACGATTTTCTAGAGGTTTGAGCGTTCAAACCATTACGGTATAAGGCTTTAGCCTGGGTGCAGTACATCTGTATGGGGGTAACTTCAGTCTAAAACCTACCGTCCTAACTAAATCATCTATGTCTGCATAGTTTATGCTGAGATTCTTCCAGTGCAAATGTACTATAACCATGCCTGGAACATTAATAAATCCCACAGATAGGCTTGCCAGTTGCGATCGCCTGCAAGATGCTCATCCCATTTCTGGCGAATTGGCTGAGGGTTGAAAAATCCTTCTTGACGCAACCGATGCTCGTTGAGTAAATCTTCTGCCCAGCCTCGTAGAGAACCCCGCAACCAATAGTCTATCGGAACTCCGAATCCCATTTTAGGACGATCAATCAAGCTTTGCGGCACATATTTATCCAAAACTTGGCGCAGTAGCCATTTACCTTGACCCTGGCGAATTTTCATAGATAACGGCAGTGTCCAAGCAAACTCTACCACTCGATGATCTAAGAACGGTACACGAGCTTCCAAGCTCACACCCATCGTTGCTCTGTCTACCTTAGTAAGAATGTCATTAGGTAGATAGGTTATCATATCCAGGTACATCATTTGCTGGGTAAAATCTGGTAAATCTGCCTGCACTCTAGGATCAGTTATACCTGTAGTTGGTTATGATGAACTTATGTTTATTTTTTTAATCTAAGGAGTGATAGAGTTAACTGTACCTATACTATCTAACTATTTTACTTGCTCCTTTATAATAGCCTACTATATCTCTAGGGCAAAGTTCTTTATCAGCTTTCCTGCCTAAAAAATAAATAGAACATGCATTATCTATTGTATAGCCTTGAGGAATTATTTTATCTATATACTGTAACCAAAATAGTAAGATTTTAACAATTTTACCAACATAAACGCTCTGAAAAACTCCTCTAACTACATGCTCAATTGTCCACATCAACTGAGTTCCAGCTCCCATGACTACACCTGAATCAATAAGTTCAAACTTCTTAAACAGCCAGCGATGTCCACTCTCTGTAAAGCGGGTAAAGTCATAAGGACCTTCATGTACCTGCTGCATAAATGGTGTTTCAGAATAAACAATACCACCTTTTTTCAAGACTCGATAAATTTCAGAAACAACCTGTTTAGGTTCAAGTACATGTTCCAAAACATATTGAATCCAGACAGCATCTATACTCTGATCGACAAGTGGAATTTGATGTGCATCAGCAATAAATTGGGTTAAAGGTGTTCCATAGAGATCAAAGCTAATCAGTTGAAGAGATTGACTGTCGTACAAAAGTTGAGTTCCTCTACCTTTTGAAGCTCCCCCAATAATCAAAACAACAGGATTAGAAGAAGCAGTTTCAAGCAATGATTTGAAGTAAATAGCATTATGCTGCGAAATGTTAGAGGTGGCATTTGTGAACAAAAGCTTTTTCAACCTTTTTTTTAAAGGATTAGTATTTCGCAAAATTACACTTGCGCCTGGATTACTAATTATTTCTTTCTTGTTTAATATGCTCTGTTCAAAATCTACAATTACTGGATAATTGTCCACTATTGTAAAGTTATTTGTTTGGTAATAATTACAATTTTCATTGGTACAGTAATAGCTGTCATCTGTTCGATTCAATCTTTGTTGACATTTAGGACATGCTAATATTGAATTTAATTCCTCAATCGACAATAAACCCACTATCGTTTACTCACTATAGAATGGACTTTTTATTTTCATCTAACCAACTTTGGAACATCAGTATATTCCATAAATAATAATGCCAGTTGCGTTCACCCCATAAATGCTCTACCCACTTCTGTCGTATTGGCTGGGAGTTGAATGGCAGTGCGCTCTCGCATAGTTACAGTACAAGTGATCTAAAAGCCTCCTGATAAAGCCTCCATTTCTAATGTGTAAATACACCAGCGCTCAGCGCTAAAAACTCCTTCTTGACGCAACCGATGCTCGTTTATTCCATAAATTTTCATATATATGTGAGTATTTTTCATGCATTTTGGTTAAAGAAAAATTATCTTCAATAATTTTTCTATTTGCTTCACCCAACTGTTCAAGAGTACTTTTCGACTCTCGGCTTAACTTTTTAATTAGTGTCGTCCATACAGTAATGCTGAGATCAAGCACTTTAACACTACCTTTACCCTTTTCAGCGATCTCTTTATATGGATCAATATTAGATAAAACCACAGGTTTCCTTAAAGCCATCGCTTCTAGTACTGCATTGCCAAGACCTTCCCATATAGAACTTGACACGTAAAGATCAGCCTGAAGAACTTCTCTGTATACGGCTTCGCGAGAGAGACGACCCCTAAAAAAAACACGATCATCAATTTTTAAGTCTTTGGCTTGCTGCTTGAGATTTGGTAGTAAAATACCATCTCCAACTATAGTCAATGTAATGAAGGGTTGCAAGTCTCGCAAAACTTTAAATAAAAAAGATATATTCTTGGCTTTTACACATCTACTTACAGAAATTAACCTAAATTGCTGAGCGACATCGTTGGCAGACAGAGATAGATTAGCTTTGCAACTTGCAGCAGTAGCATCAATAGCTGTAATATCTATGCCATTATAAATTACATTCAACTCACACTGTCTTATATCCCTAACTATCGACGGAAGAGCCAAGTAACTAGAGTAGCTATTACAACTCACCCGCTCACAGAGTAAAGTACTGACAAAAGTCCCGAGCTTATTTAACGCACTATATCTATCATATACGTTATGAACTGTATATAATTTTGGTATTTTAAAGCTGTTTAGAAATATTAAACCTTCTATTATTAACATTAAAGCAGTTTTTGAAAAATGTAAATGGCATAATGCTTGTTTTCTGTGCTTATACAATGCCTTAACAAGGAAGTACATACTTGTAAAAAACTTGCTTAAATTTCCATTACATTCAATTGTTTCTACACTATAACTAGCTAATTTATCATGGTAAATAGCCTTAGTTTCTTCATCTACAGGGAGGAATACCACTAAAAAATGCTTTTCATCAGGATAATGTTTTGCTCTATACAAAACAAACTCATTTAGAGGCATACTCGTAGAAGTGATGTCATTGACCACAGTTACAATTAACTTGATTGGCTGCTCATTCATAAATTTTTTGTTGTTCATTACAGGTTGAAAAAATAATCAGTAATATCCATAAAAAAGGATGATAAAACGTCGAAATAACCAATAAGTGCATGGCTCCAGCTAAAAATCCGGTCATAAACCAGAGCTTCCCTTGTACATTCGACACAGTTATTCTCAAAAGTGAGATGCAAAGAAATAAAGCAATTGGAAAGAACGAAATTAGACCCCCTTCTAGCATTAAAAATAAGTACCAGTTAAGTGAGCTATTCAAGCCAGCATCGGACTGATATCCCACACCTCTACCAAATACAGGAGATTTGGGTATATTGTCAAGGCTATTTATCCAAGCCGTAACTCTCCTAGATGCTTGTCCATCAGATTGTAAAGTAATTTTATTCCGGAGAGGATCTGTATATTCGTTGATAATCTCTCGAGATTGAAAAATATTCAAATAAACAATAGAAAGCAGAAGAGTCACTATTACTATGCTCAGTACAACTAAAAATATAAGTCTAGGGGATATAGTTCGTGAAAAATTGTGTCGCTTCTTCAAGCAGTTTGCCAGAATTATACTGCAAGGAAGAAAAACAAATCCGGCGGCAGAAAATGTACTGAGCCATGCAAATATTGCGATCAGAGTGAGAGGAATTTTCAACCAATATCTATGAAAAACTCTGCCAATACTATTCCAATACCATAATTTCCATAAACCAATAAGACCCAGAGTATTAAAGTAGAAAGCCAAGATAGTTGGCTCATGTGCAAAACCATAGGCTCTGGGAAATCGAAGAAGATAAGTTGCTCTTGCTGGATTTTCTCTAGGTATAAATGTTTGGATATCAAAGCCAGTCAAAAATTCTATCAAGAACTCAAATATTGTAAATAATGCTACAAAAATAAGAGCAATTGTGTTTATTTTAAGCAAAGTTTGCCAGTTAATATTTTGAGCAACTATCCCTTTTAAAAGTAAATAACCTATTATGAAGACAGCAAAATAGGCAATAACATAGTTCACTGTCTTTCCATTCGGATTTAAAAGCCCTGATAAGCACACTCCAATAAAGCATAGGATCACAAGAAAGTCTTCAGGTTTATAGGCTCTAGACAGATTTTTTTTACCATTGAGAAACGCTATTATAAAAACAACTACAATAGCACCTAAAATGACAATGTGTAAAGGCAATTTTTCGGACAAAGAAAACGAATCTGTCCAGCTAGCAAAAAAAATATAGGCACAAATTAAATTTCTTAGTAGTAAATTACTTTTGGATTTCATACTTTTTCATGGAGGTGACTCCAGCGACGCCTGAATTTAATTACTACCTCTAATTTCATTGACACTAAAGCAATTTTTATTATATCTCTGGTTAGTCTGTATACAATGCCAATTATTATATAGGAAAATCTGTATTTGTTTTTCCTAAGCAGCCTAAAAATTTGGACTATAGGCGAAATACGCATTGAAGACGTAACGCCAGTTTTTCTAAAATTTGTTACTACCTCATCAAGGTAAACAGTTTTAATAGTTTCTGAACCGTAAACCCGTAACATAAAATCATAATCGGATGCCGTTCTAAATTGCACATCGAAAATACCAATACTATCATATACTGTTTTTCTAACGAAACAGGTTGGATGACTAAAAGGTGTCTGTTCAGCAAAAGAGAAACGGCTCAGCCTTTTTCCATAAACACTATCTAGTTTATCTTGATTATTATAGTTGGCGAGTCTACCATGTACTAAACCTATATTTGTATCACTCAGAAAAAGAGCGACAACCTTCTCGACAGCAATGGCGCTGTACCAGTCATCACTATTAAGGATTCCAATAATTTCACCTTTTGCCAGCTTTATTCCTTTATTCATAGCATCATAGATACCTTGATCGGGTTCAGATATCCAGCGCATTCTACCTTTAAACTTCGGTTCATATTCTTGGATAACAGCTATAGTTTCATCGGTTGAGTTTCCGTCTACTATAATATATTCAATATAAGGATAGCCTTGATTTAAAACTGACTCTATTGCATATCTAATATAAGTTTGACTATTGCGACATACTGTAATAATAGAAACGAGTGGCTTACTCTCCATGTTGTAATAGTCCTCACTTTACTCTTGTTATCCAAAAGCATCCGGGCCAGCCATTTTCTTCGTCACCCAAGCCTACTAATGATTCTCTCATTATCTTGGGATACTTATTGTACATATAATTTCCAGCAAATACAATTTTAAAACTATCATTAAAGCTTAAAAACATTTGAAGTAAATATTGTTCATTCCAAAATTTTTTTGCCTTAATGACCCACTCCCTTGGGTATTCATAAGGAAAACGAATATCATGTATATGTACGATCGTTCCGATTGGAATTTTGGGTAGTAAATTTAAGTAGATAAAATGTACATCATTGCCACATTTAACAACATGTGAGGAATCAATAAATAGTACATCTCCGGCGCTCAGGGATTCAAAAATGAGATTTCCGACTTTTTCGACCTTTTCTTGAATTAGGGTAATATCATTACTTTGATCGACCAAATTTAGCAAAACGGTTGAGGGATACGGTTCAATTGAGACTATTTCTCCAGAATAACTTTTTGATTGGTTTTGTTGTAAAGCAAACCATGAAACTCTCGTAGAAAATCCTGAGCCGATTTCTATAATCCGCCTTGGTTTATATTTCCTAATCATACCATAAAGTATAGCTCCGTCACCATTTGACTCATAAGCAGATCCTGTATATATACTAGCATACTCTTCTCTATAGTTAGAAATTTTACTCAATAAATCTAGCATTGCTTGATCATTGAAATCAATTCCCTCCGTGGTAAAAGCTTGACTAAAGTCATAGTTCATTAGCTCTGACGTATCGGGTATAGGCCAGTAAAAGTGATTGGGAGAAAGGTGAATTCCCAGTTTTTCCCATAAACTCCACGTTCTTATACAAAATTTTCTAATTCCTTTTTCTTTGAGAGCGCTTAAATTTAACATTTTCCAAAATCCTTTATTTTAGTTTAAGTAAAGCAGTACAAATTTCTGATTATTATTTTTTCATAAAAATACTATCTTCTTGCAAAACCTGTCCACTTTTACGGCTACGCAACTGGTCAATAGAACCAAAATACTTGAAACCAAATCTTATCAGATGATTATATATATTGTCAAATAAGGGCTGACCTTCATACAGTTTTTGAAAAGAGGTTTCTATAATAATTAGTTTGGCTCGTTGAATTGTCTTCTCACCACCCTGAATAACTTTTTCTTCGTAGCCTTGAACATCAACTTTAATCCAGAGAGGGTCGATAATTGTAAGTTGTTCAGCTATGGTGTCTAGTCTTTCTACCTTAACTCTCAGAGGTTGGCTATGACGGGTATAAGGAAATTCTGTTTTATGCAAATCGGTCATTTTAAGAAATGAAGATGATGGTGTAAAGCTATTACAATCCAGAGGCAAAGTACTTGAACAATCTCCAAGTGCAATATTAAATCCCTTAAAGTTTTTCACACCTGCCATTCTCATTTGCAATTTTTGAAAACAAATTGGCAAAGGTTCAAACGAGTAAATTTGTGCTTTTGGGAAAACTGAGTGAATCGTAACAGCGGATATACCAGCATGTGCGCCAATATCGAGAACTGTTTTTATATTTAATTCATGTAGCCAGGGTTGATCTAAGGAGATAAACTTATTGATTGAACCCCCTTGCAAAATAAGTGCCAATAGATTTGGGTTTTCAATTATATGGGCTAAAATTTGGATGCGGCGAGCAATTTTTGGTAGTAGAGTCATAAACGTTAGTGTTCTAATTTAAATGGTTTATTAGTGACGATAAAATTATAAATTTTTTTGCCAAATCTAGAATCGTATTTGTAAATTCTTGTCAAATAATTCAACTTATTTAAGTAATACAAATACATTCCTGAATTTATTAGATTTTCTATAAATTCCTGAACAGAATATCCAAAACTGTTAACATTAAGTTCATAAGCCTCAAACATAACAATTATTTCCTGATCAGAAGACAAGATACGATTAGCTCCTTCAAAAACAAGCTTTTCAGCTCCTTCTACATCAATTTTGATAAAATCAACTTTTTTGATTCCATATTCTTGTATGAAATTATCTAAGCTAATAATTTTTACAGATTGCCACCGTTCGATACATTGCCAGGGATGATTAGTTTTAGCTAAAGAATTCATCGCTCCATCACAAGAAATGGCAAGTTGTGCTGTACCAGTTGTATTTCCAACTGCACATTCGACGATAGTAACATTGTTGAGATTATTTATGGAAATGTTATGACGCAAAAGTTCTAACTCAGACTGTCCAGGTTCAAAAGCATACACATGTCCCTTTAATCCTACTTGTTTGGCAGCAATAACAGTATAAAAACCACCATTTGCACCAATATCGAAAAATATACTTCCAGGTTTCAATGTTTGCTGTAAAAATTCAGTTTCTTGATTTTCAAATCCGCCACAAAATAATGAACCCCCAATAGCAGTTTTTAGATGATAATCAAAGCGAGAACCATCATTTAACAAAAATGTAGTCAATGGTTTAGATGGAAAAATACATCTAATTTTCCATATATATAACAAAAAGCGGCGATAAATTTTTGAAAAAAAACGAACGTTTAACATTTTTTTTGGGTTAGCTGCCGAATCAAAGTTAGGAAATTAATGTTTTGTGTTGATTTAAACCAATTTAAAATGACAATGACTTCTAACGCAAATATAAATATTTTATAATTTAAGTTTATTTGATAAGCTGTATTTATAAATATCACTGATAAGAACCATGCTAAAGGAAACTTCAGCCAATCCAGCCATAATCGCAACGGTATATTCAAGTTTTTCATCCCTAAAAAGGTTAATACAAAAACTCCCAGATAGCCCACATTTCCTGCGATTGCTCCCAGTAAACCAAAACTGTGTAAACCAATAGTTATAAGAGCAAGTGATATTATCCCACTGACAAGTTGAATCACCATAAATTTATTCACATCCTTGACAGCTAGGAGTACGTAGTAACCAACAGCATTCACCGAATAGAGTGAATAAATTATTGTTGCCGTATTAAATTCTGATAAGTAACTCCTAGGAGATTGCCCAGGGATCACTACTTGGATTATTTGCGGTGCAAGTGCTAGAAGTCCAGCACCTAATCCTAGAGCAATTATACTATTGATATCAAGTGCCTGTTTGACTTGTCGTTGTAGTGTTAATAGGTCGAACTCTTTTCTGGCAATGTGGTTACTTATCGCCGGAAGTACAGGTTGAATAGCCACAG
Source organism: Coleofasciculus sp. D1-CHI-01 (assembly GCF_040218875.1). Classification (NCBI taxonomy): domain Bacteria; kingdom Bacillati; phylum Cyanobacteriota; class Cyanophyceae; order Coleofasciculales; family Coleofasciculaceae; genus Coleofasciculus; species Coleofasciculus sp. D1-CHI-01. The sequence goes on along the minus strand of NZ_JAVJQP010000163.1, from coordinate 121,133 downwards.
CAGAAAATGAATTAATTTGTACTGTAACGTTAGTAATTGCTGCATAAACTCCCAATAAACCAGTACCTAATGACGCTCCGACTAATATTCTATCAACTTTATTAAAGAGAGCGCTGCCCAATGATGCCAACCAGGTCATTAAGCTGTATTTGGCAATATCCATTCCTTTAGTGTTACTCCAAGCTATATGTATTTGAAAATGTCTGAGTAGTAACCATCCTACCCAACCATGAATAATTAAAACGCCTACACTGACAACAGCTTGCCATTGCATCAGTTCAGTTGTCCGTCCACCTAACCATGCCACTATTAACATACCTAGATGACTAAGAGTGATCTGGAGTGTATTGAGAACATTCATTACTCCATATTGCTGATGTGCTTGTTCCACTCCAACCAGAACTCTTTGAAGCAATTGCGCCCAAATTACGAGTCCGCCGACTTGTAATGCTTGCACGGCTGCTAGATATTGCCTTTGCTCCAGTAAGGGAAATAAACCAATAAGTCTTGGAGCGCCTACCCATAAGACAATTGCAGCTATCGTGGCTAGTAGAATCATTGTTCCTACTATTACTGTTAGTGTCTGAGAGGCACTATCGGCATCATCATTAGCTAAATCCTTCGACAAGAAAACAGTGGTAGATACAGAAAGACCTCCCTCAGCTAGGCTGACAATCCCAACTGTAGAGGAAGTAAGCGTCCACAGACCATATTCCTCAACCCCAATGAGACGTATGAGTAAAGGAATGGTTAGTACAGTTAATCCCATGCGAATAACAGCACCTACAACATTGTAAAGTCCGTTTTTGATCACTTACACTTACACTTACACTTGCAATTACTTGTACGACATGACGAAACTGAGGTCAAACCCAACTATAACACCCAAACCCAGCAAATTGACATCACCGTGCGATCGCACGATACCCGTTTTATCGCTTAAGCCGCCTCCCAAGTCTCTACCCTCCTCCAGCAGGAGTTTCCCGCCCCATTAGGTCACGCGATCGCTAATAGTCTATGCCCCATCGAGCTAGAAATCAACCAGCCGCAACAGGTTCTCCAACAGTTAGACCAACCCATTGCTCAAGTTCGCGACTCCAACAGCATTGATCCCCAACAGATTAGAACTGCTCCCTAGTACAAATAATAGTACTGGATGCGATCGCCAGTTTTTCTCCGGGATGGGCGGGCGACCCAACCGTCTGTAGGGGCGGGTTTTACCGATACCATTCTCTTCAAAACTGGTAACTTATGTAAACCCGCCCTGTTTCTGGAGTTGTTCATGAGTGCAAGGGGGTCGCCCCTACCTGACCCTAGGTGTTTTGGCTCATCCCTAACGGGTGCGATCGCGTCCGGGGGAGACTCCTATCTGACCAAATTTCATCCTGGTTCGTTTCCCCTTGCCAATACTACGGGCAAATCCATTAATTTTCTTGAGGAACCCGAATCTTTTGTTAACCCGGATTCAATGGTAACTTGGTGGGTTACGGCGGATTTATTATTGAATGGTTTATTTCCTCAATTTAATACCGCCTAACCCACCCTACGGGTCTGGGGAAATATGTATCTTTTTGTCAACAGAACACAACAGTTGCAATTGCCCAATTTTGGCTAAAGCGATTAGGGGACTAGCATTAGAAACCACAATCATTGTTCAGTTGTATTTAATAGGGTTTCTAGGAGATTTACCTCAGCCACTAAATCCTCTGGAGTTTGAGTAAAATAAGGAACCTTATATCGGCTCAAAAGCTGAATAAAATCCCATTTAGACACCCCTGATAATTCTCCACCTTTACCTGAAGAAATCCTCCCTTTTTGAAATAAATCAATGGCAATCAATTCTCGGATACGCTTTTCTAAGTCAGTTTCCGAGACATCAAGTAGCCCAAGTAAATCACGAGGTAAATTCAAACGAACCATTAATTCGTCCATGTTTAAATCTTGATTATTTGCGCTCAAATTTTAATCGACGCTGGCAACATAAATCTACACTACCAGTTTCTCCACCTAATCGCCACAGATTGTAACAGCTGACGCTCTAGACAATTGTGCCACAAATGCCTGATGCTCTGGAGAACCCAATCTCTCCTGTAGCACAGTCAGAACTCGCGACATCTCTCCCTGCAACAGTGCCTGTACATCCAAATTCCGCTTTTTTAAGATCAGGCATGACCCCATTAAAATGATAACTTGGTGGGTTACGGCGGATTTATTATTGAACGGTTCATTGCCTAAATTTAATGCCGCCTAACCCACCCTACGGGTCACGGTTGATCGGGGTCTATAGGACGGCACATTTTTCCATGATATAGAACAATGGCTCTCATTCTTGTAGTGCGAGCATCTTGCTCGCTACCCAATCTTGCTCGCTACCCAATCTTGCTCGCTACCCAATCTTGCTCGCTACCCAATCTTGCTCGCTACCCAATCTTGCTCGCTACCCAATCTTGCTCGCTACCCATTCCCAATTTAAATGTGCGATCGCGTGGGGGAGGCTCCAATCAAATAAATCCGGCTGGTTCTCAAGCCGTTATTGAATTGTAATGCCTAAGTCGGGTTGAAGATTTTCAAGGGTCAATTAACTGTAGGGCATACAACCTAATTTGATGTACCTGAGTTAGGTAAAATGAGGGTCATGGCGCTATCAATAATCCTGTTGCGGTCAATCATGTTCCCTAAGGTTTCTGGAGCATAAAGTCCTTCAGCGACTTCAAGAGATGCGCCATTGAGGGCTTGTTCATAGGCTTCTTCTAGGGCGAGGCGCAATTCCTCCGGTTTAAGATAATAACCGCCTGCTTTGCGTCGTTTATTTTTGCTCTGTATCTCTAGGGCTGAATTCCGAATAGAGACATCCCAAGAGCGGGTGGTGCGGTTTTCAGCTTTTTGTTTGATTAAATGGAGAAGTAGAATTTTGGCGTAGCTGCGAATATTATTGATTTTGTCGTCTCTGCTCATTTCCTCCAATTCTTCAACAATGACCAATGCCCCAGAAATATCACCTTTGAGGAGTAAACCTTTCAACTCTAGTAGTTCTTCCATTGGCTTGCCTAATCTAGATTTGATGGATTAACCTTACGCTTGGAAACCTTAGGGACGCAAAGGATGGTGTCCGATTTAATACTTAGAACTCGCGACATCTCTCCCCGCAACAGCGCCTGCACATCCAACCGTAACCCTGGCAAAAAGGGACTACTCAACATCCCCAACGAATCCGCTTGCTGCTGTCGATACTCCCCCTGCTCCAGAATATACCAGCGAAACACTCTATCCTGCACCAACCACACCAGATACTCCCGTACCCCATTGCGCCGATAAGCCCGTAACTTATCATGAAGATCGTAAGACGCACTACTGGCGGCAATTTCAACAATTAGCTCTGGCGCTCCTTCAACATAGTCATCCTCACTAATTCGCGATCGCCCCCCACTCTCTTGATCTAGCCGCAGCAGCGCATCCGGCTGCGGTTCATTGTCTAAATCAAGGCGTACCGTCGCATTATCAGCTACCTCAACCCCTGGTGTCGAAGCTGCATACACTTCCAGCCAAGCAATAATTTTGCCATGGGGTTTGCCATGTCGGTTGTAGCGTAGAGGCGATGGCACGTAAACGACTCCTTCAATTAACTCCGCTTTTTTAAGATCACTCATCAGATCATAACGCCGCTCAAACTCAGCACGACTCAAGCGATCGCCATTCTCTAAAGTAGGAATTAATTGTTGGTCAAGACTAGCCGGATTCATTTTCCCTCCCGTAAGCGTCACACCTTCAGGATATCTTGGTCGCACCAATCAATCCTCTTCTCCAGCCAGTCGTTTAGCCACTTCTATGACTTGATCCGAAAGCCAATATCCCCGCTCTCTCATATCTGTCAAAAGCACTCCCACGTTCTCAATTGCTCCTTTTTCTTTCAGGCGTAGTAAAACTCCTATCGATCCTGTCGTGGTCAAACCCAGTTGTTGTGCTACCCGTCTGCCCGCACGATCATCTAACACTAACACAATGTCTTCTGTAAACGTTGCCGCCAGAGCGATCGCTAGTTTCTCCCCTTCATCCAAACCAGCAATGGCTATTTCGACAGCTCGGTCAATCTCCCTTACCTCTGTTACCCGAATAAAATCAGTAAGAGCTTGCTCAATCTGCTCCGATTCGGCTCCAAATTTCGCCAATAATTCTCGGTAAACGGTAGGAGGAATAAATACTTCTGGAGCCAGCTCTTTGAGTCAAACCAATTTTCCAATTTTGGCTAAGGCAATAATCGGACCTGTATTGACAACAAGTTTCATAGTTAGCTGGCGTTCCTAAGCCGTTCTAAATCCTGTTCCAGTTCTAATTCAAGCTCTTCTGGTGGATAATTAAAAACACTGACTCGATATCGGCTGCAAGTCTCAAAAAAATCGAGTCTTGACATTCCCGCTAACTCAGCCGCTTTTCCCGCCGAAACCTTTCCCAGTTCAAACATTTTCAGGGCAGCCATTAAACGGATATGCTGCTCCATCTCATCCTTAGTCATTTGCACAGCATTTTCAAATCCGGCTGGGTATTTGATTTTTAGCTCTTCCATTTTCGTGTTCGTTCCCCTCTTTCCTCGACTATCTATTTGGATTTCCACAATCAGCGGGCGACTCCTATTTCTCCTCCCCATTATCACAGTAGTTACGAAAACTAACGACAATCCGGCAGAAACTCTTGAGCCAAAATCTCTTCTATCTCAAAAGGACAGGATAAGGGAAATGTCGTCTCAGGAAGACCCGTTTCTCTACAGGCATCTCGCACAGCTTTCGGATACACCCTTGCCAATCCCTGCTCCAACTCGCTTCTTAAACTAGGACTATCTAGCAATAGGGTTTCAATTTCATCACGCTGATGATCAATCGTCACTAGCCAACTTTTGCTTTGTTTGTCGGGTTGATATTGCCACTTGAGCAGGTGCATGACTAAAACCTGTAAGCGGCTGCGAAGTTGACGGAGGTCACGCTTGCCCATACTTTCTAACTCTTCAGCAATATGCTCCACATCAATTTCGGACAAACAGCCTCGCCGCAGTAATTCTACATTTTTACAAATCCAAGCATAGAAGTCCAGATCGTATTCAGCCTCTAGATTCATCGTTCTCATGCTCCAATCAATATAAATCTATTTTCTAGCCGTCGTATAATCGGCACAATTCAAATTATCGATCAGGCTGTATAAAATACTATTTTAGCTGCTATAAATCCGGCTGGGTATTTGATTTCCCTCTGGAATCAATGATAACTTGGTGGGTTACGGCGGATTTATTATTGAACGGTTCATTTCCTAAATTTAATACCGCCTAACCCACCCTACGGGTCACGGTTGACTGGAGTTGTTCATTGGTGCAAGCGGGTCGCCCCTACCCGCCCCTACCTGACATTATCGCCATCCACTCTCTTCCAACAGGGTAGCCGCCCAAGCTGCATCATCTGCTTTGAGAGGGGGTACGGGTTCACTCCCATAATCCACGGCTAAGTCAAAGCTGGCTCTGTCATAGACTTGGGTGAATAACTCCTGTAAATCCACGATAGGTTCCACATCGGTTGACTTTAAGGGCAGCGGAAAAACCGGAATTTTATCACGAACCCCAAACCTATACAACTGAGCTAGGGGTCGTTGGTCGCTACGACTGATTAGGATATTATAATCACCAGGCGGTCTTTCTCCCAAAATCAGCATCGGCTTTCCCCCCCTAAGCAAATCAATTTCGACTAAATGAGTAAAACTGCCTAAAACCTCCAGGCGCTTGCGAGAATAAGCTTGACGTCCAACACCCGCACGCTTATTTTTCGGGGACAGGATTTCTATAGCTGTGACCACCGCCCCCGTTCCAATTTCTCGAATTTCTAAATAACTCTCCCTGACTTCTTCCGGCATCGGTATTCTAACCGTTACAGGTTCATTTTGAGTTAACACGGTCGCCGTTGATGAAGTCGTTGATGAGTTCTGATTTGGGGTTGAACGTCTAGACACAACAGCCACATCGGGAAGCCCGACTAACGCGGCGTCTGACAAATCAGAGTAGGTTCGTTTTTCAACAGCGACTCGGTATTTAGGGCGCAGTTGCGGACCCAAAAAATCGGCTAGGTTCACGATTAACCGACTGTGAACCTCCGCCCATAATTCCGAATGTTCTAAATAAGGGTCCATACCCGGAAAGGGAGAAGGCATCTGAATTACCTCAACTAAAATTATCGCTCAGGCTGTATGAAATACTATCTTAGCTGGAATAAATTCGGCTGCGTATTTGATTTTATATAGAAGCAATGATAACTTTGTGGGTTAAGGCGGATATATCATTGAACGGTTCATTGCCTAAATTTAATACCGCCTAACCCACCCTACGGTTATGGTTGATTGGGGTCTATAGGACGGCACTCGTTTTGTCTGCACAATAAATCCCCTCAAAAAAGCTAGCTAAAATGCCAATTATTTTGCCGATATTATTCAAAAAATACTCATCTAAATCCACCTCAACTCTATTATCATTTAACCGCATAAACTGCCACAGGCTTCCGGTTGTAACACTCCCATAAATAGTCTTTATTAATTTTCCTCTTGATTGATTAAATGTCTGAGCAGCAATCATTTCTGCCATACATTGACCTAGCCCAGAGTGGAGATTATCATTTTTAGCTTCAACTAGAATTGTAACTGGAGCTTCAATAGTCAGTTGGGAGGGAGAATGACTGATCAAGAAATCGCAGAATCCAGTCAAACCTCTTTCTGGGTCAACATTAAATTCTTTGCCAGAAAAAACACTAATTTTATTTTTTAGCTGCTTTTTGAGTTCAATTAATATAGGCAAAATAATTGCTTCTGATTTTATTTTTTCAGTAGCGATCGCCAGAGCAAGCGGTATATTATAGTTTAAAGTTTCTGCGAGAAAATCACTGTAGGTAATTTCTGGCGTTTCGGCAAAAATTCCCACCCGTTCTTGAATCGTAATGCCCAAATCTTGTTGGATATTTTCGAGAGTAAATTGACTGTAGGGCATAAATTATTGCCGATTTAGAAATGTTTAATTAACATGGAGAATACCACATAAATCTACACGACCAGTTTTAAGCCTATTTAAATCCTGCTCAAGTTCTAAACTAATCCGCGATCGCCATTCTCTAAAGCAAGAATCAATTGTTTGTCAAGACTAGCCGGATTCATTATCGCACCTCCAGTAACTTATCATGGAGATCGTAAGACGCACTACTGGCTTGGCGCACCTAATTTGGTGGATTAGAATTGTAGGGGCGCACCGACGTGCGCCCGATTGACGTGCGCCCAATTGACGTGCGCCCGATTTAATCGTAAAATCTATGCCACCATTTTAGCTGTGTCAGTCCACTAGGGGTCACGCTTGATTAGGTTCTATAGTACGGCACATTTTTCCATTATATAAAATTACCTGAAAATCCATAAAAAGTCAAGCAATGTTGGCAGTGTAGGGGCGAGTTTGACTACCATCCTTTCCAATGAACCAGATGTAACCAAACCCGCCCAAACTGTATGCTAGTTGTAATCATGCTCGCTCGGTGTAGGAGAACTATGGAATTGACGCAAAATACAGAACTGAGAACGATTGAGGATGAAGATGAAATTTCCTTACTCGATATTATTCAGTTTTTCCGCCGCAACTGGCGGTTTATGGCATGGGGAACCCTGGGACTCTCAGCCGTCGCGATCGCTCTCTCCCTACTAATGCCCAAACAGTACCAGAAACAGCTCACCCTCTCAGTCACCCCGGTTCCCATTTCCGTGTCTGGTATCCCTGGCGTCGATATCCAGCAAGCCAGTAACAAAACGGTGAAACTGTTGGAGAATCACTACGACAAAATCGACGAAACTGAAGTCAGATCCACCTATAACAGCGAAACTCAGCAAATCGACATCACCGTGCGATCGCCTGATACTGGTTTTGTCGCTGAAGCGGGTTCTCAAGTCTCAACCCTGCTCCATCAGGAGTTTCAAGGCATATTTGGTCAAGCGATCGCCAATAGTCTCTTCAGCACCGAGCTAGAAATCACCAAACAGCAACAAGTTCTCGAACAGCTCGAACAACAAATTGCTCAAGTTCGTGACTCCAATAGCATCGATCCCGAACGGATTAGAACGACTCTCAGGCTGGAGGCGCTAGAGACACAACGAGCAGCTGTCCTGGCTCAAATTGCCAGCCTAGAATTTGACAAACAGTATCTCGAACCGGCTCAGGAAAATCTAGCTGAGTTTACCTCTCAAATCATCTCCATCCAACTCTTAAGCGAATCCAAAGTTGAACCGACACGCTCCCTAGTACAAATTGCTGTACTGGCTGCGATCGCTAGTTTCATGGTTGCTATCCTCGCTGCGATTATCCGCGACCAAGCCAGACGCCTCAAGGATGAGTTATCCCAGAAAAAGTAGCTACGCTTAGGGAACTAAAGTTCCCACTACGAACCTTTTGTGCAACTGATAGGCTTGTCTGTGGGGAACAAAACTGATCCTAGCCAGGACGTTAAAGCCAATGTATCATACCTTGTTGCAGCCAGTATCGCCTTAGAGGTGCCGTTCATGCCCCAAAAAAGGCTCTTTCCTTCCGCATATCGATTGGGACAACTCGGACTCGATGGATTTGTAGCTTGGTCAGCTTGCAGCCTTGCTTTTTGGTTCCGCTTTGATGGTCATATTCCCGCTTCTCACCAAACCCTGGCTGGGATGCTTCCCCTCTTGGCGATTCCTGGGCGTTTGTTGTTCCACGCTACCTTTGGGTTGTACAGGCAAGTCTGGCGTCTGTTTGGACTTAAAGATGCTACCACTCTTTGCCAGTCGATCACCCTCTATTCCTTATTCCTTCTAGTCATCACTCGCTTACTGATTCCCCGTTTTACCTCCTTTTCGGGAATTCCCTTGGGTGTGGCGGTGATTGACTGGAGTTTTTGTGTAATGGGGATGATCGCCCTGCGCTACGCCCGTCGTCGATTGGTTCGGTATCACCCACGCGATCGCACGGCTTCAGCCAGAGATTCCCAGCGGGTACTGTTAGTCGGTGCGGGGCGGGCGGGATCACAAATTGTCCAGGAAGTCAACCAAAATCGCCAGCTTAACCTGGAAATTCTCGGCTTTCTGGATGATGATCCAACGAAGATAGGACGTAAGGTGGAGGGTATTCCGGTTCTGGGTGCGACATCGCAGCTTGTACCCATTGCCAAACGCCTCAACGCCGATGAAGTGCTAATTTCTATGCCCTCAGCTAAGGCATCCCAAATCCGCAAATTAGTGCATCTTGCCCAGGGTAGCGCTCTGAAGCTAAAAGTGTTACCGGGACAAGCCGAACTGTTGTGCGATCGCTCTCTGACTCCTCAAGCTAGACCCATCCAAATCCAGGATATCCTGGGACGCCCAGAGATTAAACTCGACTTTGCCGATGAATTTAATCAGCAATTCCCCTCCGCGCGATCGCAAGTCTATCAGCGCACGGTTCTAGTTACAGGTGCAGGGGGTACAATTGGCTCAGAAATCTGTCGCCAGCTTGCCCGTCTCGAACCCCAACACCTCCTATTATTGGGACGCGGGGAAAATAGTATTTTCAATATTGAACAGGAATTGCGCCGCGACTTTCCCCACCTGAAAGCAACATCAATTATTGCCGATATCCGCCATCAGCGTCGTATCCAGACCATTTTCCAAACCTGGCACCCAGAAATTGTTTTCCATGCAGCGGCTCACAAACATGTCCCCTTAATGCAGCATAACCCGACTGAAGCCCTAGAAAACAATGCTTTAGCGTCGGCTCATCTGGCACAACTAGCAGAACAACAGGGTGTCGATACCTTTGTCCTCATTTCTACTGACAAAGCCGTTGATCCCTGTAACTTTATGGGCTTAAGCAAGCGCTTAGCCGAACTCCTGGTTAAAGCGTGCGCCGCCAAAAGCCAAACCCGTTTTCTGGTGGTGCGCTTTGGCAATGTTTTAGGGAGTCGCGGTAGTGTGATCCCGATTTTCCAGGCACAAATTGCCAGAGGCGGTCCTGTCACTGTCACTGATGCCAATATGACCCGTTATTTTATGACCACGCCTGAAGCCTCTCAGCTTGTGATTCAAAGCCTTGCTGTGGGACAATCCGGTCAAACCCTAATTTTGGATATGGGTCAACCTGTGAAAATTTTAGACCTGGCACAACAAATGATCCACCTAGCGGGTTTCATCCCAGACCTGGATATCCCAATTAAGATTACCGGATTGCGTCCCGGTGAGAAACTGCATGAATCCTTAGTCTGTGCGAAAGAACAAGTCATACCCACCGCTCACCCCAAAATTTTAGCAGTCTCCAGTCAACCGCCAGCACCCTTATCTCGGGAAAAAGCGATCGCTACTCTCTTAGAGGCGACTACGGCTAGCTTACCTCCTGACTGTCTCTGGAAAACCGCTCAGCATTGTATTACGGTTCTGGAAGATTACCCTGTCTGTAAACAGTCAGCAATGGAACAGGGAATCGGTAACAGATAATACTTAAATTCAATGTATATTCGCTGATGACTAAGGTAATAAAATTTCACTTTTTTGCTTCAACGATTTTTCTGATTACTTGCTTCATTATCCAAGTTTTTTTCAACGCTTATAACGTATTTCCTTGGGTTAATGTAGTCCTATTTTTAGGGATATTGATATCAACGGTGGTTTATCCTCTTTATGGTATCGGTATTTTAGTATTTTTACTTCCCTTCACAGCAGGTATTTTTCCTCAAACTAAAGCCCTATTTAATATCGCCATTCCCATGGCTGATATTTTAAGCCTAGATTGTGTGATTGGGGTTTTATTCGGGCTATTTCTTCTATATGTTTTTACCAAGCGATTAAAAATTGAGCGCAATACAGACTGGGATCAAGCTAGGATACTTGAATCCCTGCTAATTGCTTTTCACCTTGTTATTATTATAACCGTCGCGATCGCTATATCTCGCAATCTTTATCAGTCTGTATCTCCCTACTCTGTTAAAGGATTTTTCTATAATCTCGCTAATATCCGCTACCTCAGCTTTCATGATGACTATTTTCCGCTCAGAGATCTGGTTATTTTTACCGCTGCGATTACCCTCAGCATCAGGTTACTCAACCTAATCCGCACTCCGTCACAGTTAAAACAAAGCCTATTAATACCTCTAGCTATAGCTACAACCATTATTTTAGGTTATGCACTGTGGTCAAAACTAACAGGATTGGGTTACAACAGAGACGGTGTCACGCTGGGTGTCAACAGTTTTCTCCCCGATATTCACCCTTTTGGTGGATATGCTTTAGCCGCTGTTATGGGGGGACTCTATTATTTAAGCAGCACTAATGTCCTGATTAAATGGATAGCCGGGGCTTTTTCATTCCTGGCGGTTGCTGGAGTCGTTGTTAGTGCTTCTCGCTTTGCGATTGTCATGTTAGGTATTGTCGTTATTAGTTATTTGTTTTTTGTTTTTCTGACTAAAAAGCAAGGTAAGGCAACAACAGTTTTATTGGGGTTTATTCTAGTTTTAGGAACAGCTTATTTAAGTGTTCACTGGGATAACAGAGGTTTATTCAGCCGACTTGATTCAGTGTTACAATCTCAATCGTTTGAAGACTTTAACACTGCCCTAAGTCAGCGACCTGACATATTTCGTTCCAATCTATTAATGTATAGCCACTATCCCATTCTGGGTTTAGGTAAGGGCATTTTTTATCGCCAAAGTTCAATTGCTGAGTTTAGCCAGTCTAATTTCTTTGCGACACATAATGGAGAAAATGCTCATAACTATTTTCTGCAAATTCTCGTGGAAACGGGTCTGGTTGGGTTGGTTATTTTTTGTTCTTTATTTCTTTACCAAGGTCTGTACCTAAGAAATCGATCCACGGAAATTATCACTGTACTGATCGTGGGACTATTTTCGGGAAATCTCTATGGTCATTCCCTGTTGATACCTAACCTGCTTTTCTTACTGTTTATCTTGCTAGGAGCATCCAATGTAGATGAACAAGCAGAAAAATCAATTTCCCCGACAATCCGGCTTATACTGTTGCCTAAAGCTTGGCGTTATGTCCTGATAGCCATGACAACAGCCCTAGTCGTCGGAGCGATTTATGAAGTAAAAACTAGCTATGGTAAACTGCCGTTTCAACCCAAGTTTTTCTGTTACAAACCTGCTGAATACAGCGATCGCCAGACTAGCGGTCTGTTTGAAGAAGCCTATACAGTAACTGGGAATTATCTCAACCTCAATTATATTGTTCATCATGCTGATGTTCAAAGGCGTCCTCTGACCATTGACTTCAACTTAGAACAACAAGGACAAAGGATTGCTCACGACCAACGTCTGATTGACTCTCCAGGTGAGTATCAGGAAAGATTGGATATCTCTCAATTACAAACAGGTTCTAATATTTCACTGCAAATTAAAACATCAAGGTGCTTCACACCGATAAATTTGGGAGTTAGTTTAGATAAAAGACCTTTAGGTATTCAGTTAAACAAGGTTTTGCAGGATAGCAGATAACTTCAAGAGAGATAATTGGCTCAATTTTTTTTTTAAATGCAATGAATTTAACAACAATTTGCTACCTCTGGGTAGAGACGTTGCATGCAACGTCTCTACAATGGTGTGGAAAGTCCTAATCGATGTGTCTACTGCTAGACAAACTACACCCGACACCTGACTTACCCAAAGTAGAAGGGTACTGACTGGTATGCTAGTGGGCAATGCCCACCCTACGGTATATCAAGGGTGGAAACACTGCCCAAATGCTTATCGAGGATACCAATAACCCTAAGTAGAATCTATGTGTAAGTCCTAAAGATGTTGGAACTGCACAGGGAAAGCATCGGTCAGTACTGGCAAGACCCAAGGAGCATATTACCTTTGTCGGCTGGGTAACGTTTACGCCCCACCCAACCTCCAAGAACATTTTCTGTTCTGACATGCTCCCAAGACCTAGCGAGGTGCGCTAGGCAAGTTTATTTGATACTGTTTTAGTGTGGTGTGTGAATTGAACAGCGACGCGATTAGCGTGAGCTGATGTCCTCTAGAGGTTACTAAAACCCAAATGGTGTGATGAGTGAGATAGCGATTTCGTTGACAAATGTCTCCAAGTGCTATAAGCGCTATAACCGTCCCCTAGATAGACTCAAAGAAATAGTACTGCCAGGAAAGAGCCGCGCCCAAGAGTTTTGGGCATTGCGTGATATCAACCTGGACGTCGCCCCTGGGGAGACTCTGGGTATTGTGGGTCAGAATGGTTCAGGGAAAAGTACCCTGCTACAGATCATAGCCGGAACCCTGACACCCACCACCGGTGAGGTGTGGGTTAATGGTCGAGTTTCTGCTTTGCTGGAACTTGGAAGTGGGTTCAACCCAGAATTTACCGGACGACAAAATGTTTTTTTTAATGGTCAAATTCTGGGGTTAAGTCGGGAAGAAATAGCAGCAAAGTTTGATAGCATTGCGGCTTTTGCTGATATCGGTGATTTTCTCGATCAACCGGTCAAAACCTATTCTAGTGGCATGGTTGTTCGCCTAGCCTTTGCTGTGGTGGCGAATATCGATCCCACAATATTAATCGTAGACGAAGCCTTGGCTGTTGGTGATACCCGATTCCAAGCGCGTTGTATGAAACGAATTCGCCAGCTTAAAGAGCAAGGAGTGACCATTCTTTTTGTCTCCCACGATTCAGCTAGCGTTAAGATGCTCTGTAATCGGGCGGCGCTGATGAATTGTGGTTCAATCATTGAGGTGGGTACTCCTAAAACAGTCGTTGACCATTATATTGCTCTATTGAGTTCAGAGAATACACGAAATAATCAAGAGATTCTTTCACCCAGAAAAAGGCTTGAGTTGAATCAGGAAAAACAATCCTATACAAAAATAGATTGTTTACAGAAACATAGACATGGAAACCAACTCGCTGTCATCAAGGATGTGAATATTTTAGATGCCAATAACCGCCAGGTTAAAACTATCGAAACAGGGTCGTCATTTCAGGTTTTGCTTCGCTTACAGAGCCAAGCCAAATTATCTGATCTGGTCATAGGTATTTCCATTAGAAATCTGATGGGGTTAGTGATGTATGGAACAAATACCAAATTAATGAACTGCCAATTACCTAAATCAGACATTGGACAGAAGGTGAGTGTTCGATTTCAACTCCCTTGTTATCTGCATAAAGGAGTTTACACAGTAACCGTAGGTATCCACTCTGAAGAAGGATTTAGTTATGATTGGATTGATGATTTAGTTGTTTTTGAAGTGGTTAATGGCAATCACTGTGAAGGGATTGTCGATCTAAATCCGAGTATAAAAGTTGATGTAGAGACTAATGACGTTCTTTGTCTAATGTCTTAAAAATTTAGGGTGGTAAGTACCTAGACATAACTTCGGTGTGCTGTACTAAGCAATGTGAAAAAGCCGATCAATTCTTACTGTTGCCTTTTGCCTTTTGCCTTTTGCCTTTTGCCTGTTGCCTAATCTCAACCGTTAACTTTAATGACAGTCCGACGACTTATCCGGTTATGATTGAATCCAATAATTCAGAAATTAATGTTGATCAATTGATCAAAAAAATTAGAGAAGAGGTGGCTCGCCGTCAGCCTATTTTGGAGAGAAATTTAGAGACAATAAAAGTTCCCTCAGTCAATCATACTCTAACGATAAACCATATCGAGAATTTACTGCATAACGCTCAGTTAAAGTCTCAAGTTCGCACCGAATTCCCTCAAAAACTGAACCGTTTCCCGTTTTCTCTAAGCCAACCGTTACAGAAATTGGCGCTACAGCTGTACTCGTTTCTATTTAAAGAGCAACGAGCAATTAATTTTTCTTTAATTGAAGCTATCAGAGAGTCCCTGACACTAAACCGAAAACTCATTGATCAAGTGATGGATCTTCAAGGGCAAGTGAAGGAAATAAGCGCTTATCTTACTGCAACAGAAAAGCATCTCAATGAACAGTTGCAAGCGATGGATGAACGTTATATCAAAAACGATAGCTATCTCAAGAATGACTTAACGCAACAGAAGCGGCTAA
The DNA here is from genome assembly GCF_040218875.1 of Coleofasciculus sp. D1-CHI-01. NCBI lineage: Bacteria > Bacillati > Cyanobacteriota > Cyanophyceae > Coleofasciculales > Coleofasciculaceae > Coleofasciculus > Coleofasciculus sp. D1-CHI-01. Next base: position 106,107 of record NZ_JAVJQP010000163.1, on the reverse strand, counting down.
TTACCTTATTTTTAGAAGCAGCGCGACCGCGATTACCAGAACCTTTCAGTGCAGAACAACTGCAAACGTTGAGAAATGAAGAGCCGCACCAACTCGATGCACTTTATGTGGCTTTTGAAGACCAATTTCGTGGAAGTCGCGAGGAGGTTCGGAATACGTTAAATGTCTACCTACCCTTGATTGAAGATGCCAAAGTTGGTACACCTGAATCCCCCATTTTAGATGTGGGGTGCGGCAGGGGTGAATGGCTAGAATTGCTGCGAAAATCGGGATATTCAGCGCGGGGGATAGATATAAATAAAGTGATGCTAGAACAATGCCATACAATAGGTTTTGAGGTTATAGAAGCAGAGGCGATCGCGTATTTACAAGATTTGCCTGATAGTAGTTTGGGGGCAGTCACTGGCTTTCATATAATTGAACACTTACCGTTTGCCGTTCTTATGAAACTATTCGATGAGACGATGCGAGTTTTGCAGCCCGGTGGGTTGATCATTTTTGAAACACCAAACCCCCGCAATCTTTTCGTCGGATCAGGAGATTTTTACCGCGATCCGACTCATGTCAATCCCATCCATCCTGATACAATTGCTTACATCGCTAGTTTAAAAGGTTTCATTAATGCCGAGTCTTATTTTTTTGCCGAACAAGACAATCGGTCACAACTTTTAGCCTCATCAAACGTGAAATTTGATACCTTAGAGAGTTATCTCAGCATTTCTCGTGACTTTGCTTTAATTGGGTACAAGCCATGAGAATTGCTATTGCTACTGTTCAAGTTCCTTTTATTCGTGGCGGTGCGGATAATCACACGACAGGTTTAGCCAACTTCTTATGCGAATTAGGTCACGAAGTTGAAATAATTTCCATGCCCTTTCGCTTTAGCCCAGTGAGTGAAGTGCTACGGAGCATGAAGATTTGGGAAAGTGAGAATTTTGGAAATATGAATGGCTACAGTATTGATTTAGTCATCTGTCTCCAATTCCCAAGTTTCTATCTAAAGCATGATCACAAAATTGCTTGGATTATTCATCAGTATAGACCTGTGTATGAACTATGGAATACGTCTTTTAGTAAAACATTATCTCATAATAATGAAGGCGAAATACTTAGAGAAGAAATTATTAAGAGTGACAATATATCCTTAAAACAATGCAAAAAAATACTAGCCAATTCAAAAACAGTTGCTGCTCGTCTTTGGCGTTTTAATAATATCCGATCAATCCCTCTCTATCATCCACCTAAGTTGACGACTCATTTCTACAATGAACCGGCTCAACCTTATATTTTTTATCCTAGTCGTTTAGAAAGTCTGAAACGACAAGAATTGTTGATCAAAGCGATGAGTTTTGTTGAGTCTCCAATTACAGCTATTTTAGCAGGTGATGGGGGCAGAAGAAAAGATTTACAATCGCTTATTGAACAGCTTTATCTTAATCAACGAGTTCGTCTAATTGGACGAATTACAGATGCAGAGTTGTTGGGATTTTATGCTCACTGCCTGGGTATTTTTTTTGGAGCTTATGATGAAGACTATGGATATATAACGTTAGAGGCAATGCTGGCGGCAAAGCCAGTGATTATTTGCACTGACTCAGGAGAACCGCTAGAGTTTGTTGTAACTGGGCAAACTGGGTTAGTCGTTGAACCGGAACCTGAGGCGATCGCGCAGGCTATTGATCAGTTATACTTCAATCAAAAAGCAGCGGCTGAAATGGGAAAAGCTGGATTAGAACGGTATCAGTCCCTGAATATATCCTGGGAGAATGTGGTGCAGAAGCTTTTATATTAAAAGTTGAGGTTCATTTAATGAATGCTTTATTCAGAATACTCTCCAAACTCAATCCAATTAAACCAGATAACTCGAACTATATCTATCGCCCCGACGTGATTCCTCTGAGTTTTGCCGCAGGTATGGCATCCCTACAAAAATCTGGATGGAACGTTGTCCCCACAGCAATTGACAATACTTCCCCTGCAAAAGTCCGTAACATTCTCAGACTGGCTCACAAGGCGGGGATGAAGTTTTGTGAGTATGAGATTAATTGGGGTAATTATCAAAAATACTTTAATAATGCCGAATACAAAACCCGGTATCCTGACTACTATCGGGGTAATCAAGTTGAAAAATCTCTTGAGCATTATCTTACCCTTACTCTATTAAACGTGAGCGCGGAAGACATATTTATAGATATCGCCAGTGAACAATCTCCCATCCCAGAAATTTATCGCCGACTAACGGGTGCGACGACCTATAGCCAAGACATTATGTACCCACCGGGGATCAAGGGTAATCAAATTGGCGGAGATGCTTGTTCCATGCCTGTACCCAATAATTTTGCCTCCAAGGCGGCTTTAACTTGCTCTTTAGAACATTTTGAAGCTGATGCATATACTCGCTTATTTGATGAATTATCTCGCGTTCTCAAGCCCGGTGGGAAAGTGTGTGTGGTTCCTTTTTACCTGTATGAACAAGCGGCGACTCAAACAGATCCCACAGTCAGCGCGACGGCGGGTGTAGTCTTTGATCCAGACACAACCCTATACTGCGCTCAAGGATGGGGAAACCGACATGGGAGATTTTATAGTCCCGATTCTTTTTACCAACGAATTATCAAGCCAGTCCAAGATCGGTTCAAATTTGAGTTTTACTATCTGAAAAATGCTGCCGATGTCGATCCGTTAGTATATGCCCGCTTTGCCTTCACGGCAACCCGTCTATAGCCTATGAAAATTGCGATTATTGCTCCGAGTCCAGTTCCGTTTACAATTGGGGGTGCAGAAAATCTCTGGTGGGGACTCTTAAATTCGATTAACCAGGACACTCCCCATCAGGCTGAGTTGGTGAAAATACCCAGTCCAGAACGAAATTTCTGGGAGTTACTCGATAGCTACAGGCATTTCTCAAACCTTGACCTGACTCATTTCGATCTGATCATTTCAGGAAAGTATCCGGCTTGGATGGTGCAACATGGCAACCACGTTTGCTATATGTTACATCGGTTGCGCGGATTATATGATACTTATCACTTGACGGGTTGCCCAGAAAACTATGTGACCCCGCATAAAGAGATTAGGGGTCTACAGGAATTCATGGGGCATAATCAAGGGTTAAGAACAGCACTGAACGAATTCTTTGATCGGTTAGAACAGCTACGGTGCTGCCCAGATTTACCCCTAGATACCTTCAAATTCCCCGGTTCACTCGCACGAGAGATTGTGCATTTTTTGGATGGTATTGCCTTGAAACCGGACGCAATTGCCAAGTATGCTGCCATCTCTCATACTGTAGCCAATCGCGCCAATTACTTTCCAGTTGATAGTTCTATTCATGTCATCTATCCTCCCTCAAATCTGAAGTTTTTTCACTCAGGTAATAGCGATTACCTCTTCACCGTCAGCCGACTCGATGGACCCAAACGGGTTCGCTTATTAGTGGAGGCGATGCAGTATGTTAAATCCAATATCAACCTGAAAATTGCTGGAACTGGTCCTGATGCGGATAGTCTCAAGCAACTCGCAGGCGATGATCAACGAATTGTTTTTCTGGGGTTTGTTAATGATCAGCAACTCACGGCGCTGTATGCTGATGCTTTAGTTGTACCCTATGTTCCCGACAACGAAGATTATGGGCTAGTGACCATAGAAGCGATGATGAGTGGTAAGCCTGTACTCACCACCACCGATGCCGGAGGTCCGAATGAGTTTGTTCGGAATGGGGAAACAGGCTATTGTGTTCCACCTGACCCTCAGGCGATCGCCCAACGGATTGATTATCTGTGTGAACATGTACAGGAAGCGCAACAGATGGGGCTTATCGGTCGTAAGTTGGTGCAAGATATTACCTGGGACAATACGGTTGCCAAACTGCTAGGTGACGCCAAGCCATACATCACGACTACAGCCCGAAACGAGCGCAAAAAAATTACAGTTGCCCTCACGTTTCCTGTTTTCCCGCCTCGGGGAGGCGGACAAATTCGGGTGTTTCATCTATACCGTTATCTCGCCCGTTGGTTCGATATCGAATTTGTCACGTTTACTCACGCTCATGAAGTCCCGTTTAGGGGTGAAATTGCCCCAGGCGTGTGGGAAATACGAATTCCCAAGTCAGATCAGCATCAACGGGAAGAGTTAGGGATTGAGCAACAGGTTGGAGTGCCAATTACCGATATCGTGATGCCACAACTTTATCAGTTGACGCCGGCTTATGTTGAGGCGTTAAGAGCGTCTACGGCAACGTCCGATTTTATTGTGGCTTGTCACCCTTATCTATTGCCAGCGATTCAAGCGGTTAGTAATCAGCCCTTATGGTATGAAGCCCAAGATGTAGAAGTGGTGCTAAAACAAAGAGTTCTGCCTGATAATCCTACGGGGCAGAAATTACTTGACGCGACTCGCCAGGTTGAGCAGGAATGCTGTCAGGCTAGTACTTTAATTTTGGTGTGTTGTCAAGAGGATGCTCAACGTTTAAACCAAATTTATGGTGTAGATTCCAGCAAAATCTTGGAAGTGCCGAATGGTGTGGATAGAGAAACGGTGAATTATGTTTCTCTAGAAGAGCGCCATTGCCAAAAATCTAAGTTAGGCTTAAATGCTAGTAGTTTTACGGCATTGTTTATGGGAAGCTGGCACAGTCCAAATCTGGCAGCCGTGGGTTCTATTTTTCAGATAGCTGAGCAACTCCCTCAAGTGAATTTTCTAATTATTGGCAGTGTAGGTTTGGCGTTTAAGCATGAAAAAAGACCTGCCAATGTCGGTTTTATGGATGTCGTTGATGACGAAACTAAAGCGGTTATCCTAGGTTTGGCTGATGTGGCACTCAACCCTGTCACTTTTGGCTCTGGCACTAATCTGAAAATGCTAGAATACTTTGCCTCTGGGATTCCGGTGATCTCGACACCCATTGGTGTCAGGGGTTTGGGGGTAGAAGGGGGAAAACACTGTGTCGTGGTTGATATCGAGGACTTTGCTGAGGCGATCGCGGATCTAACAGCCGAAAACTTGACAAATAAAGATATTCGTGTTAAAAATGCCCGACAGTATGTTCAAGAGAAATTTGATTGGCAGGTGATATCCCAGCGATTGTTTAACCGTTTAACTCAGTTGAATTTGGTGTGAGGTGAGGGGTGAAATTGATTAGCTTCAGCACAAAAAAATTATTTCAGTCTGGCATCCTTCATCCGCTCTCAGTCGTCCTATTTTTTACACTCCTTTATACCCTTTTCTTTGCGCCAGTCATCTTCTCAGGGCGATTGCTTGCCCCAGGAGATGGAATTGTTTTTTATGTTCCCGCGTTCTACTCGATTCGCACCTTATGGACGGATTTGATTCTGTCGGGATTCCCGGTAGCGGCTGATCCCCAGACTCAGACGTGGTATCCGATTTCTCTATTCTTTTCGCTTATTCCTAACTCTTGGAATGCCTTTGTTCTCTGTGCCTATGTATTAGCGAGTTGCTTTACTTATGGCTATGTTTACAGCCTCACCCAGTTGCGATTGGCAGCCTTAGTCAGTGGTATCATCTACGGGATGAGTGGCTTTATGATCGCTCATTTGGGTCATACGGTGATTATTCATGGGGCGGCGTGGATGCCCCTGCTAATTTGGACAGCAGACAGGCTGCGCGATCGCATCCGTCCCCTGTGGTTTGTTATCGGTGCTTTGGCTGTGAGTTGTAGTGTTTTGGCAGGACATCCCCAAATTTCCTTTTATAGCTTGGGTCTGAGTACAATCTATGTTCTTTGTCTCGGTGGGAAAGCAGCCGTGGGTCGCTGGAGGTACTATAGAACCTATTTGGCGGTTATCGCCCTAGGTATAAGTCTGACGGCGATTCAACTGATCCCGACAGCCGAGTTGTCAGGATTGGGATTGCGATCGCGGATGACATTCGATCAGTTTGTCAGCTTTTCCCTGCCTGTCGAACAAATTATTCAGTTTCTGTTTCCCTATCTGTTTGGTGGCGGTGGACCCTTCAATTCCTTTTACGATCCCCCTTATTTTGGTGGCTGGAATCTCACCGAAATGGCGGGTTATATGGGATTACTGCCTCTACTCTTGGCGATAGTTGGATTTATCGTACATCGGGATCGACCCATTGCCCGGTTTTGGTTAACTGCGGGTGCGATCGCCCTCTTACTCGCCTTGGGGAAACCGTTGGCTTATTTGACCTACCATCTACCTGTCTACAACAAGTTTCGCGCCCCAGCGCGGCACCTGATGGAAGTGGGTTGGGCGGTGAGTGTGTTAGCCGGGTTGGGGGTTGCGGCGATTCAAACCCAAGCGGTTTCCAAACTGTTGAGCTTTAAGATCATTAAGATTAGTGCTGGCATTTTCCTGATTGCCTTAACCAGTATTTTCATTTTTTCCGGTGCGCTAGAGTCAGAAGCCATAGCAGCAGGTTCTCAACCCCTGAGTTTTCTGCCTTGGACGAATCCTGCGGTAGGAGTTCCCCTAGTCATTTTTTTGCTGGCGATAACCGTGGTTCTCTATTCAATCAACGCCAAACCCTCTCAATGGGGTGTTCTGGTATTGGTGTTGCTAGTGATTGATATCGGCAGTTTCGGCTGGTTTTATGAGTGGCGGTATGGTGCACCGAGTCAAGATGCCTTAACCCCGACGACTGTTATTGCCCAATACCGAGATAAATTGACTCAACGTCAGCAGCGGATCTTAACGCCGAGAGGAGCAACCGGAAATTTCCATGAAATGCCGCCCAATCTCTCCCGGATTTGGGGAGTTCCCAGCGCTAGCGGTTACGGACCGTTGATGTTATCCAGATATAGTGAGTTATTTCCCATGGGAGCAGCCGGAGATGTCTGGGGGCAATGGGCGTCTGCCTCTAACCGGACTTTGGATCTGATGGCTGTGCGCTATATTTTCATCCCTACTTGGGGATTAACCCCTGTAACCAACAGCCAAGGCATCGGTTGGCATAGCGAGGATATGAACCTCAGTCTGGGGCAAGATTGTCTGACTAATCCGTCGAACTCGGTTAAATTTTATGTACCTTCTCAGCCTCAAGTAACCGCGATTGGAATTGTCAGTTCAATGGCTTGCTCCCAAGGGTTGTCTAATGATGCAGAAGTCTTGCGAATTTCAGTACAGGATGTCACCGGAGAGACTGTAACTCAGACGCTGCGTGCTGGCACAGATACGGCGGAATGGGCTTATGACTGTAGCGATGTACGACCTCAAATGCAGCATAAACGAGCGCCCATCTTTAGCAGTGTTCCCCATAAACGACCCTCTTTTCCCGATTGTGAGCGCCACAATTACCTCAGCGTGCTACCCCTCAACCTGATGAATCCGGTTCAAGACATCCAGTTGGAATGGATTGGCGCATCGGGTGCAATTACCCTTCATAAGATGAGTCTGATTAATCAGTCAACCGGGCAATCCTACCCGATTACAGAAGTTTCCAGCGCTATAGGTAACCCAAATCGGTGGCGGCGGATGCCGGATATTCCAGCTTCTGGGGAAAAACCCTCCAATGGTGGAGGCTACTGGGGCGCTCATGTTTATGAGAATCGGCAAGCTATGTCTAGAGCCTGGTTAGTTCCAGAGGTTGTCAGTGCTGAGCCTAAGCAGGTACTTGAGGCGATTCAATCCTCTCGATTACCGGATGGGCGCCCTTACGAACCGACTCAGGTGGCTTTGGTAGAAGCACCCCTCAACTTTAACGCCAAAAATCCCGACGTGGCAGCGACTGCCCAAGTTCTGAGTCTATCGAATACCCACGTTGAGGTGCAAACGGATTCCACTTCTGCGGCTTTCCTGGTGTTAAGTGATGTGTATTACCCCGGTTGGAGAGCCACAATTGATGGTAAACCAACACCTATCTTTCAAACCAACTATGTCCTGCGAGGTGTTCAAGTTCCCGCCGGAAACCATCGGGTTACCTTTGAGTTCAATCCGGTCAGTTTTCATATTGGCTTGGGCGTGAGTAGTGCGTCTCTGGTTTTGTTGGGTTATTTAGCATGGAAACTTTCGCGAAGCCAGAACAAGATAGATAACCCAAGCATGACTTAACAAATGGAACATAAATTCTATGCCGTTCAACCTATATTTTAAACCAGGGAGCCAATTCAGTTCTGTCCTGTTGCCGATTTTATTTTTTCCAGCGTTCTACACATTATTCTTTTCCCCTGTCATATTTTCCGAAAGATTACTGGCGCCTTCAGATGGATTAATTTACTATGTCCCGGCATTTTATTCACCCAGAGTACTGTGGACAAACTTGATCCTGTCTGGGTTTCCCGTTGCGGCAGATCCGCAAGTTGAAACCTGGTATCCTCTCTCTCTCTTTTTTTCCCTGATTCCCAATTCTTGGAACGTTTTTTTTAGTTCTGCCTATATCTTAGCGAGTTGTTTTGCTTATGGTTATGTTTATACCCTGACGGGTTCAACGTTAGCTGCTCTTGTCAGTGGTCTTGTCTACGGCATGAGTGGCTTCATGATGTCACATTTGACGCACACGGCAATGATTCATAGCGCTCTATGGATACCACTGCTGATCTGGACGTGGGAAAAATTGCGGGATAACCTAACAGCTCACTGGCTAATCATTGGCGTCTGTGGGGTCGCCTGTAATTTTCTGGCTGGACATCCACAAATGTTTGTTTATGTAATTGGGTTAAGTATCTTTTATATTGGAGTTCGAGGGAATTCGGCTCCAGTTGGTCGCTGGAACTATTACAAATGGTGTGTATTAGTATTAAGTTTGGGTATCGCCTTAGCCGCAATTCAAATTATTCCGACTCTGGAATTCAGTCATCTGACAGTACGAGCTAAGCTGACCTTTTCTGAGTTTGCCGGTATTGCTTTACCCGTTAATCAAATTATTCAACTCCTTTTCCCCTATCTATTTGGTTACTACTTCCCAGACTCATTTTACAATGTTCCTAACTACTTTGGTGAAGCCAATCTCTCTGAGTTAACGGGCTACATTGGACTCCTGCCAATTCTGCTAGCTGTTATCGGATTTTTCTCAACTACGAGCAAGCCACTTAAATGGTTTTGGATTGGTGTAAGTGTGTTTGCCCTATTGCTCAGTCTTGGTGATGCCACTCCCCTGGCTCGGATTATGTATTATGTCCCAGCTTACAACAAATTTCGCGCACCAACACGTCATTTTATGGAGATGAGTTTAGGGGTCAGCGTGTTAGCCGGGTTAGGGGTTGTCGGTATCCAAAAGCAACTTGTATCGAATCGTCTTATCCTGAAAATAGTGTCAGTCAGCACGGGCGTAATGCTGATTAGTTTAATCGGAATTTTCAGTTTTGCCAATCAGCTTAAAGCCCAAGCGAGTGAGGCTGGTTTTCGGCAACTCACATTGCTGCCTTGGTCTAATCGAGCCTTGGCAGTGCCTCTAGTCATTTTCGCGATCGCTGTAGCGATTTTGCTCATCTGGGGCAAGTGGAGAACATTGAAGTTAATTGAACCGCTGCTGGTTTTAGTTTTAATCATTGACTTGGGTAGTTTTGGCTGGTTTTATATATGGCAAGAATCATCCCCACACCAAAACGCTCTTCAACCAACTGTAGTTGCCCAAACGTACAAGGAGCGTCTCAATCAAAATCACCAACGTATCTTACCTATTCAAGGAGGGTATGCTGGTCGTGACGCATTAGCTCCTAATTTATCACGGCTATGGGGGATTCCTAATTCCAGTGGCTATGGACCTCTCATTCTGTCTAGAATTAGCCAAGTCCTGGGGATGAACCCCGCTGGACAGGTGCAGGGAAACTGGGGATTTCAGTCTAATCACAGTTTAGATATTCTATCAATACGGTATGTATTTATCCCTAAAGTATCAACCCTTTCTGATGCCAACGGCGTCTCTTGGTCTCAGGATAATTTAAGCCTATCCTTGGGTTCAGGTTGTGGAGTTGTCAAACCTAGTTCTGTGGATTTTCAGGTTCCTGATTCTATTCCGGCAACCGCTATTGGTATTGTGAGTTCATTGGGGTGTGCTGCACAAATAGCGGATAATACTGAAGTATTGCGTATTGAAGTTCGTGATACCAATGGCAAGAGTATGACTCAAAGCCTGCGGGCTGGGAGAGATACGTCGGAATGGGCTTATGATTGTACCGATGTACGTCCTCAAATGAAACATCGGAAAGCGCCAATCTTTGAAAGTTTTCCGGTAGTGCGAGAGTCTTTTCCCAGCTGTCAGGGTCATCAGTATGTAAGTCTTCTTCCTCTGAACTCGTTAAACAATGTGAAACGTCTATCGCTTAAGTGGATAAGTCCCGTTGGCTCTATTAGCCTCCAAAAAATCAGTGTTATTGACAAAACCACGAATCAATCTTATCCAATCACCGAATTATCAAACACCGCACGTTGGCATCATGTTGAGGATATTAACCAAACCATGGTTTATGAAAATTTACAGGCAATGCCTCGAGCCTGGTTAGTCCCAGAAGTTATCAGTGCAAAGCCTAATCAAGTCCTCGAAGCGATTCAATCCTCTCGATTACCGGATGGGCGCACTTACAAACCTGAGCAAGTGGCTTTGGTTGAAGCACCGCTAAGGTTTAAAGCCCAGAATCCAGACGTGGCAGCGACTGCCGAAATTATCAGTCTATCAAATAGTCAAATCGAAATTCAGACGGATTCAACCTCTCCAGCTTTCCTGGTATTAAGTGATGTTTATTACCCCGGTTGGAGAGCCACAATTGATGGTAAAACGACACCTATCTTTCAAACCAACTATGTCCTGCGAGGTGTTCAAGTTCCCGCCGGAAAGCATCGGGTTACCTTTGAGTTCAATCCGGTCAGTTTTCATATTGGCTTGGGCGTAAGTAGTGCGTCTCTGGTTTTATTAGCCTATTTAGGCTGGAAACTGTCGCGTAGCCAGGAACGACTTAATTGATTTAGACTCAATGGCACTGAAAAGCGTGCATTTGCGGATCAGCAAAACGCTTAATATAGCGTAGGATGGGTACTGCCCACCAGCCTTAATCAGCGTGCCATTCGATTTAGACTTCCTTGATCCAGTCATCATGGTATGATACCGACAATGTACATCCAGAAGACTACTATGTACTCTGTATTGCAGCCCATTGAGGGATGGCGCGATCGCAAGTCTTCTCCATCAGTTAGGTAAGGAGTGAGGAATGAGGTGGACTGGCAAAAACGTTGTCGTGACTGGCGCAGGTGGCTTCATTGGTAGTCATCTATGTGAAGCGTTGCTCGAAGCAGGCGCTCAAGTTACAGCGATAATCCACTACAACTCGCAAAACAATTGGGGTAATCTGGAATTATTGTCGCCCCAACATCGAGCCGCCCTGAATGCCGTCGCTGGCAATATTGAGGATAGTGATTTCGTCAATCGCCAGGTCAAAAACCAGCACGTTGTTTTTCATCTGGCGGCGCTAATCGGGATACCTTATTCCTATATTGCTCCCCGCAGCTATATTCGCACCAATATCGAAGGCACGATGAATGTCCTAGAAGCAGGACGAAACTTCGACCTCGAACGGATTGTTCATACCTCAACCTCAGAAACTTACGGTACGGCTATCTATACCCCCATTGACGAAAACCATCCCTTGCAGGGTCAATCCCCCTACTCGGCGTCTAAAATTGGTGCTGATAAAATGGCTGAAAGCTATTATCTATCCTTTGGTTTACCCGTTTCCACAATTCGACCCTTTAATACCTATGGTCCACGTCAGTCAGCCCGCGCCGTGATTCCCAGCATCATCAGTCAAGCCTTAACCCAAAATCAGATCCGTTTAGGATCACTAGACCCAGTACGCGATTTGACTTATGTTAAGGACACAGTGAGGGGATTTATCAACGTGGCAGAATCGGAACAGACGATTGGCAAGGTGACTAATGTCGGTTTTGGCAAAGGGATTACGATTGGAGAGTTAGCCAAAACAATTCTTTCCTTGATGGAGAGTGACAAACCCCTTGTTCTCGATAGCCGTCGAGTGCGTCCGAGTAAAAGCGAAGTGTTCAAGCTCATCTGTGACAATACACAAGCCAGGGAAAGAACTGGCTGGCAACCCCAGTATTCACTGGAGGCTGGGTTGAAAGAAGTAATTACCTTTGTCTCAAATAACCCAACTCTTTTTAAATCAGAGCAGTATGCTGTGTGAGGTCTAAATCAATGCAGGCTTTAATTCTCGCCGGTGGTCGAGGAACTCGGCTACATCCTTACACCACTGTGCTTCCTAAGCCACTAATGCCCGTGGGTGACTATCCGATTTTGGAGATTATCTTACGGCAACTCAAAGGTGCAGGAATCACGGATGTCATCCTCGCTGTGGGATATTTAAGCCAATTGCTTCAGGCTTTTTTTCAAAAGGGTGAACGTCTGGGCTTGAATATTAGCTATTCATTCGAGGAACGGGCTTTGGGAACCGCCGGTCCAATTGCTCTGGCGATGGAGCAATTAGAGGATGATTTTCTGGTTATGAATGGTGATTTAATGACGACGTTAAAGTACCAGAATCTAATTGCTTTTCATAAAGATAAGGGTGCAGCAGCCACCATTGGTATCTATCAACGGGACGTGAAGGTCGATTTTGGCGTCCTGGAAACGGATGATCAAGGAAAGCTAGTGCGTTACGTGGAAAAACCTACCTATCATTTTGATGTCAGTATGGGCGTGAATGTTCTTAATAAAAATGCCATACAGCCTTATTTAAAGGTTGGTGACTATCTAGATATTCCTGACCTGATGCTGAAATTATGCCAAGATGGTCATCCAGTTCATTGTTATCGCGAATCCTGTTACTGGCTTGATATTGGCAGAATGGACGACTATCGAACAGCCACTGAAATATTTGAATCAAGACAAGCTGAATTTCTGCCCAATCTATGAAAAGAGCCCTAATCACAGGTGGGGGTGGGTTTTGCGGACGGCATCTGATTCCTTATCTAGAACGTCAGGGAATAGAAATTCATACCCTTGGCACTCAACCTGCTTCTGAACATCATTACTATTTAACGGATACGGCTGAGGTTTCAGCTTTGGCAAACACCATTAAAGCTGTCCAGCCAAACTATGTGTTTCACTTAGCTGGTGTCGCCCGTTCTACTAACCCCACGTTGTTATACCAGGTTAATACCGTCTATGCCGCGACACTCTTGCATGCCTTAGAGATTACAGGCTATGAGAATTGTCCTGTCCTGTTAGTGGGGACATCGGCTGAATATGGTTTAGTGAGTCCTGAACAAGTTCCCATTCATGAACAGACGCCAACCTGTCCCTATAGTCACTACGGGATTAGTAAACTTTCCCAAACGTTAATGGGACTTGCCTTATCCAGACAAGGGAGACCCTTAGTTATGGTCAGACCGTTTAATATAATTGGTGCTGGTATGCCCGAGTATCTGTCTATCCAAAGCTTTGTCAAACAGATTACGGCAATCGCCCAAGGTCAACACCCTTCAATCATCAACGTCGGCAATTTAAGCAGTTCCAGAGATTTTATTGATATCCAAGAAGTGATTAAAATTTACTGGCAATTAATCCGGACACCAACAGCGTATGGACAGGTGATTAATGTTTGTTCGGGACAAGGTATACTCATGAGTGATCTACTGCACAAGCTGATCGAGATAGCTAATATCGATGTAGACATTCAAACCGATCCCGCACGATTCAAACCTGTTGATGTTCCCGTTCATTATGGTAGCATTGAAAAATTGCAAACGCTGCTGGGTTATACTCCTAAAACCAACCTTGAGACAGTGATACATTCAATCTTTTCGGAGAGCAATGCCCACCATTAGAACCGCTCAAATCGACGATGAAAACCTTGACGATTATTAGCCCGGTTTACAACGAAGAAGAGGTAATCAACGATTTCTACACGGAACTTACAGGGGTGCTAGCTGGATTATCACCGCGTTATCAGTCCAAAATTTTATTTGTGGTTGACCGCAGCACCGATGCGAGTTTTGAAATATTAAAATCAATCGCTGAACAGGATAAAGCTGTACAGATTCTATTGATGTCGTCTCGGTTTGGTCATCAAATGTCACTACTAGCCGGAATCGATCATAGTGATTCTGATGTTTTGATTATGCTAGATAGCGATTTGCAGCATCCCCCTTCATTGATTCCCAAAATGTTGATGAAGTATGAACAAGGCTATGATATTGTTTATACAATTCGCCAAGATTCCAAGGATATTAGTATTTTTAAACGTTTGACATCTAAACTATTCTACAAAATCATCAACAAACTCTCAGACGTCCCCATTAATGAAAGTGCTGCCGATTTTAGATTAATATCTAACCGTGTAGCCAAAACCTTTAAACATAAAATTCGAGAAAGAAACCAATTTCTGCGAGGTCTTTTTAGTTGGGTGGGATTTAGAAGCACAAGTATTTACTTTCAAGTCAGAAAACGGAAAGCCGGTCGGAGTAAATATTCCCTCAACCGGATGGTTCAGTTTGGATTAGAGGGGGTTGTTTCCTTTAGTAAAAAACCGCTAAAAGCCGCCATTATTACAGGATTTATTTTTGCCCTATTTGGCTTAATCTATGCCCTTATATCCGTCGTTCAATATTTTATTTATGCCTCCCTGCCTTCGGGGTGGACAACTCTAGTCTTTTTAGTGTCAATATTTAGTGGAGTACAACTCATTTTTTTAGGTATAATTGGAGAGTATATTGGCGCAATTTTTGATGAAGTTAAAGGTAGACCCCACTACATTATTGAAGACAAGGTAAATTTTCATCGCGATGAATGAGTGTATTGTTTGTGGAACGACGCAGCATGAATCGGTCTATAAAGGTCTGCTAAAATGCCAGCGGTGTGGTCATACGGTTGCTGATTTAAACCTGACTGATGCCGAACTATTTAAACTTTATAGCCGAAATTATTTCTTCGGAGAAGAGTATAGCGATTATGTCGCGGATAAAAAAGTTATGCAGAATAATTTCAAGTTACGACTGAAAACACTGCAGAGATTTCTCAACCCCACGTTTCACCGGAATTTACTGGAAATTGGCTGTGCTTACGGATTTTTCCTGGAGTTTGCCCAGGATTACTTTGATCACGTTCAGGGAATCGATATTACCGAAGAAGGCGTTCGATATGCCCGTGAAACCTTGCACCTCGATGCGATTCAGTCAGATTTGCTGAAGCATGACTTTGGTGAGCAGAGGTTTGATGTTGTCTGTATGTGGGATACAATTGAACATATAGGTCAACCTCACTTCTATATTGAAAAGATCAGCAAACAGATGAATAACGGTGGGCTTCTGGCTATCACAACCGGTGACATTAGCAGTCTGAATGCACGAATCAGAAGAAGCAATTGGCGATTAATTCATCCTCCGACTCATGTCCATTACTTTTCTAGAAAAACACTGGAAAAAATGCTAAACAATTATGGATTTGATGTTGTCTACAATCGGTATTGTGGTTTTTATCGCAGTGTGGACAATATTGCTTATAATATTTTTGTGCTGCGGCAAAATAACCCCAAAATGTATCATTGGCTGAAGCGACTCCGATTGACGGATTGGTATTTCTATCTGAACTTGTATGACATTATGTATGTCATTGCTAGTAAACGCTGAACTCAATATGATCGAATACAGGTATCTGGTCATGATTAATCGTTGGTTAAACCCATGAGATTTAAAAAATACAGAAAAGCCAAGCTTACCCATAAATTTATTCGATATGCAGTGGTTGGAGGGATAGGTACGGGGATCTATGTATTTCTTTTAACTTTATTCATAGAACTTTTGCGCTATGACCCCGTAATTAGTTCAGCTTTAGCATTTATCATTATTGTGATTATTTCTTATATCCTGAACTATAAGTGGACATTTAGAGCGAAGAATAGACATCGCGTTTCTTTCCCACGTTACCTGACTGTCTCTTTGATGGGCTTATTATTAAATACGATAATTATGTTTCTAGCGGTGAATGTTTTTTCGATCTGGTATGGAATTGCCCAATTACTTGCCCTAGTTTTAATTCCTATTAGCAATTTTATCCTAAACTTTTATTGGTCATTTAAAATCAAAAATTAGCGGATTTTTTAATTCATGCTAAAAATTGTCATTGATGCCACTCCTGTTCAACCCAATCCTAGTGGAGTGGGTCTTTACGTATTAAATTTAATCGAATCCCTACTCAAGCTACAAGTCCAGGAAAATTTTCAACTAGGCATTGCTTACCAACCGGGCTTCAAAAATTTGCTGCGTGGTTGTTTCTCTCTTCCATACTCTCTACAACAAGTTTCTCCTCTTTACTTAATTCCTATACCCGTTAGAGTCTCAAATCTTATATTATCTCTTCCATTTAACGTTGCGGTTTCCCAGTATTTTGAGAATTGCTTGGGTTCACCTGATATAGTACAGGGAACCAATTATTCAGTATATCCCTGTAAAAACAGCCGGAGACTTATTAATATTTATGATTTAAGCTTTATTAAATATCCTGAGTATATTGATGCCACGGTTGCCACCTATAAAAAAAGAATTAAGAGATACTTACAGTGGACTGACTTAATTCTCACGATTTCCGAAAGCTCTAAACGCGATATTGTCAACTATTTAGGAGTCAATCATCAACAGATTTATGTAACTCCCCTGGCGAGCCGCTATTCATCAGGTTACTTGAAAAACAATCTTAGGGATCAGGTAATGGAATCCATTGACTATGACTTTTCACCACCTTACCTTCTGTTTGTGAGTACCATAGAACCCCGAAAAAATATCCAAACCTTAATTAATGCATTTAACTTACTCAAACAAAACCTTAAACTAGAGCATCACTTAGTCTTAATTGGTAGAAAAGGGTGGCATTATCAACCGATATTTGCCGCCATTGAGAACTCTCCCTGGAATCACCATATCCATCATCTTGACTACCTCTGTGATGAACATGTTGCCTTGTTCTACTCTAACGCTGATGTTTTTGTCTATCCCTCCCACTACGAAGGATTTGGTCTTCCGGTTCTCGAAGCCATGACTCTAGGCGCCCCTGTGGTTACCTCCAATACCTCCTCTCTACCTGAAGTCGCTGGAGATGCGGCTATTCTCATTGATCCCAACGACCCCATGGAGTTAGCTGAGGCTATCTTAAAAATCATCAGTGACTCTCAACTCCGCCAGGACTTAATTCAAAAAGGCAAAGCAAGAGCTAAACTATTTTCTTGGGAAAGAACGGCGAAGGAAACCCTCAACGCCTATAAATCTCTACTCAGTTAATCAATTCTTCAATCAATTATTTAACCTTGTCTTCTCCCCTGTTAGTCAACCTCTCTATTCTATTTTCTCAACCCACTGGCATCGCCACCTATGCTGCCAACCTATTCCCCTACTTAAAACCCCTGAATCCTACCCTACTGATTTCACCCCTCGCGTCAAACCACTTTCCCCTCACCTCTGACTTTATCGACTACCCTGTTCCCGCCAATCTCAGCCCCGCCCACGGAACAAAAGGTCACTTCCGTCGCCTGTTATGGACTCAACTCCAACTTCCCCGCCTCTACTACAGCTTAAACTCTCCCCTCCTCTTTTCTCCTATCCCCGAAGCCCCCCTTAATACCCATTGTCGCTACGTGGTAATGGTTCATGACCTAATCCCACTCCGCTTTCCCAAACCTAACTCTCCCCTCACCCCCTACTTCCGTTACTATATTCCCCAAGTCCTCACCCAAGCCCAACACATCCTCTGTAACTCCACCGCCACCGCCAGAGACATTACCGACTTTTACCACATCCCCGCCACCAAAATCACACCCATTCCTCTAGCTTACGACGCTAACCACTTTCACCCCCTCTGCGCCCCTCTGCGCCAACCTCTGCGTCCCTCTGCGTTTCAAAACAAGCCCAATCAAGCACCTTCAGCTAACTATAACCCCTATTTCCTCTACATCGGACGCCATGACCCCTATAAAAACCTACACCGACTGATCAACGCCTTTGCTAATTTGCCTAACTGCGGCGACTATGAACTGTGGATCGCCGGGTCAAGTGATCGACGCTACACCCCTAAGCTGCAAGCCCAAGCCAACCACCTCGGCTTAAGCCATCAAGTGAAATTCCTCAACTATGTTCCCTACAACCAACTACCCATACTTCTCAACAACGCGATCGCACTTATCTTCCCCAGTCTCTGGGAAGGCTTTGGACTCCCGGTGCTAGAAGCCATGGCGTGTGGGACTCCGGTAATCACCTCCAACCTCTCCGCCCTCCCGGAAGTATCTGGTGATGCAGCTATCCTAGTGAACCCTTACAACACCCTGGAACTCTCAGCAGCCATGCATTCTATCGCCACCGACAGCCAACTGCGATCGCGCCTTAGCACCCTCGGACTTCAACGCGCCCGTCAATTCAGCTGGGCAAAAACTGGACAGAAAACGCTTGAAGTCCTGCAAAACTATCTTTAAAAAAAAAGAGGGATTTACCCTCTGTTCAAACCCCAAAAATTATTGGATAGATAAACCTGCCCTGACGCCAGAATTACTCTTCCGTCGCTGACACAAACTCTTCTTCTTCAATCCCCTCTTCTGAAGATTCAGGATTAACGCCTTCCTGTTGTGCCCGCATCTTCTCCCGATATTTCTGAGCCATTTCTTCTGCCTTATCGTAGACTTGATCCCGATTGTTGATCATATCTCCCGGTTCAGGTTCCAACTGTTTCGTTGACAGCGAAATCCGACCGCGTTCGGCATCCAAGTCAATGATCATCACTTTCAATTCATCATTGACATTAAACACACTATGAGGCGTGTCAATATGATCATGAGAAATTTCTGAAATGTGTAGCAATCCGCTCACACCACCAATATCAATGAACGCACCGTAAGGCTTAATACCCCGTACCGAACCAACGACCACTTCACCGACTTCTAAGCGGTTCATCTTGCGCTCAACCAAAGCGCGACGGTGAGAGAGAACCAGACGGTTTCGGTCTTCGTCTACCTCTAAAAATTTTAGTGGCAGTTCTTCGCCGACTAAATCTTCTTTCGGTTTGCGAGTGCTAATGTGGGAACCGGGAATAAAACCCCGTAGCCCTTCAATGCGAACCAACGCCCCACCTCGGTTTGTGGCAAAAACCAAAGAACGAACGGTCGCATCTTCAGTTTGAAGCTGGCGCACCCGCTCCCAAGCCCGCATATACTCAATACGCCGAATGGAAAGGGTGAGTTGTCCATCTTCATTCTCGTCAGTCAAGATGAAAAATTCTCGCGTTTCATTTGACTGCAATACTTCTTCGGGAGCGTCAACCCGATTAATTGACATCTCCTGTATGGGAATATAAGCGGCGGTTTTAGCACCAATGTCAATCAGAGCGCCTCTTGGCTCCAGACTGAATACTGTACCTGCGACAATATCACCAGGGCTAAAGTGATAATCATACTTGTCGAGGAGGGCGGCAAAATCGTCGTGAGTGAAGCCAATATCTATTGTATTTGTGTTCTGACTGAGCATGTGCGTTGTGTTTCCTTGTTTAATCTCCGTAATGACTATGCCTCCTGTCGATGTACTCGCACGTCGGTATTGTGCCACCTACACCTACATTGCTTTGTCTCAACCTTATTTTAAAATATTTAATAAAGTCCAGACAGGTAATTATAACTCAATCTGGATCGCCCTGTTGAGATCGAGAAGTATACAAAATTTCATAAAAATCAGCTATACTGAATCATGGTAATGATAAAACCGTTACCTGATCAGGGTTTAGCCCCTCTTATCGTAAAAGCTGTTGTTCCTCTGACGCAGGAGTGACTAAGTTAGCTGATGTCTCTGAATCATCCGACTCACTTGGAATAGCGGGTGGTATAGGCGATATTTCTGGGTTATCTCGTTCAGCATTATTTCTGAGATGCTCTAGGGTTTCGATAAAATCGCGAATGCCCTGAAACTTTCGATAAACTGAGGCAAACCGGACATACGCTACTTCACTCTCGTGTCGTAGGTAGCGCAAGACTAACTCACCCACTTCATCACTGGTGACATCCCGCCCATAGTGCTGCTGAACTTCAGCTTCAATCTCATCGACTATCGCTTCTAGGCGTCGTTGGGAAACTTCTGTTTTCTCACAAGCCCGCACCATTCCCCGTAATAACTTAGAACGGTCAAAGGATTCTCGCTTACCATCCCGCTTCAGGACAGTAATCGGCACAAATTCAATCCGTTCATAAGTCGTGAAGCGATGTTTACAAAGCAAACACTCCCGACGACGCCGAACACTTTGTCCTGCTTCTGTTGAACGAGACTCCAAAACGCGGCTGTCGGTGTGCTGACAATAGGGGCATCGCATAATAGCAAGTCTTTTCCGACTGGTTAAATACAGAAAATTGAGCCGATACGAGTCTATCTAATGTCCTCCTGCTCGAATCCCTGTCGGCAAAAGTAATCAGATAGACTCCTGTAGGCTCAGGGTATCCTAGAGAGCTGATCAAATTCACGATCAATCATAATCATCAGGGAGACGATGGCGCTCTCCAGGAGAGAAGACAGCGCCACAGGGATCTACTTTTCAATCCGAGGTGGTTCCCGGAACGCGATCGCAAAAAACAGAACGCCTAGAGCGCCAATCAAAACAAAGATATAAATGAGGCTTTCCATGTCACAACTTACCCAATTATCTGCTGTACTACCAGTTTACCTTGCTCAGTCAACCACAATAGCGAAACAGGCAAAAGAAAAATTAATTTTTCTTTTGCCCTTTTGCCCTCCATGATTATGGTAGAGACGCGCCATGGCACGTCTCTAGTGCAATATTTAGACCGCTTCTTTTTTCCGAGTGGTTTTATCACCCACTTTCTGGAACAGACCGAATTCGACTTGTTCCTCTAGGTCAGCATCAACCCCAGCAAATACATCTCGGAACAGAGTCCGGGAACCATGCCAGATATGACCAAAGAAGAACAACAGAGCAAATACCGCATGACCGAAGGTGAACCAACCCCGTGGACTGGTACGGAATACCCCGTCGGAGTTTAAGGTTTCCCGATCAAATTCAAACGGTTCACCCAGTTGAGCTTTACGGGCATACTGCTTAACAACAGCGGGTTCTTCAATGGTTTGACCATCCAAAAGACCACCGTAGAATGTCGCTGTAACACCAGTTTGCTCAAAGCTATATTTCGATTCAGCCCGTCGGAAAGGGATGTCCGCCCGAACGACACCATTGGCATCAGTCAAGACAACCGGGAAGGTTTCAAAGAAGTTCGGCATACGGCGCACCGTCAATTCCCGACCTTCGCCATCAGTAAATACTGGATGACCTAACCAAGCTTCAGCAATACCATCACCCTTGTCCATAGAACCGGTGCGGAACAAACCGCCCTTAGCCGGAGAGTTGCCGATATAGTCGTAGAACGCCAGCTTCTCCGGAATCTGATTCCACGCCTCTGAGGGGCTAGCTCCGTCTGCCATTGCCATTTCCACACGGCGATCAATTTCTTCATGGAAATAGCCTTGATCCCATTGGTACCGGGTTGGACCAAACAGTTCAATCGGCGTAGCCGCAGAACCATACCACATTGTACCCGCCACGACGAACGCCGCAAAGAATACAGCGGCAATACTGCTAGAGAGTACTGTTTCGATATTCCCCATCCGCAGCGCTTTAAACAGCCGCTCTGGGGGTCGAACCGTCAAGTGAAATAACCCAGCAATAATTCCGACAATACCCGCCGCGATATGATGAGCAACGATACCGCCTGGGTTAAAGGGGTTAAATCCTTCTGGTCCCCAGGCTGGGGCTACAGGTTGAACACTACCTGTTAGACCATAGGGATCAGACACCCACATTCCCGGACCAAACAGCCCAGTCTGGTGAAACGCACCAAAGCCAAAGCAGAGAAGACCCGACAAGAACAGGTGAATGCCAAACATTTTTGGCAAATCCAGCGCCGGTTCACCCGTGCGAGGATCTCTAAACAGTTCTAAATCCCAGTAAACCCAATGCCAGCAGGCGGCTAAGAACAACAGACCTGCCAGAACAATGTGAGCAGCGGCGACGCCTTCAAATGACCAAAAGCCGACATCTGTCGCTGTTTCTCCACTAATACTCCAACCCCGCCAGGATTCTGTTACCCCTAAACGCGCCATGAACGGCATCACGAACATCCCTTGACGCCACATGGGGTTGAGGACTGGATCACTCGGATCAAATGTGGCTAGTTCGTATAGAGCCATCGAACCAGCCCAGCCTGCCACAAGGGCAGTGTGCATCAAATGCACAGAAATAAGACGCCCTGGATCATTCAGGACGACTGTATGTACTCGATACCACGGTAGTCCCATCGACTACGCTCCTCCTAGAGATAGAGTTTCTACTTTGACGCTTCTTTTGAATCAAGATATTAGAAATTGATCTTACCCGCCTAGAAGTCTGAACGGATGACCTTTTCCGGTTATCCTCTATGTTCCAAACAGCTAGACAGGTCAGTCTAACTTTAAAGAAGTGTAACTTTTGTTAGAAACGATTGCAAGCACAGGGGACGTTTTGAGACGGTAGAGACGCGCCATGGCACGTCTCTAAACCTCCCTCATCATCCATCGCCCGTTTCCGAGGAGAGATTCAAAACACTCGGCGCTGTGGTCAATCGCTCAACCACTTGTTCTGCACTCATCAAGCGTTTGAGGACAACTTGACCAATAGTTTTTGCGGATTGGGGTGAGGCATTCGGTGTCGGTTTAACTTCTACCATCAGTACCGCATCCTCAACCCGATATAGCCATAACTTTTCCCCCTGTTCCAAGATGCAAAGGTTGAGGCGGATGATTTCGGGTTCCCGTCGCCAAGCATTGACATTCCAAAGCCCTCCAAACTCCCACACTCGTCCCACAGTCCAGCCGTCGGATAGAAAAAAGTACTTTACAGACATTTGTATTACATTACACTATAGAAGTTGTGTTCTAGTGCATCATGGCAAAAGTTGTTTTTTGTTTCAGTCTGTATTGATGATAAGGGAGAAGCGGTAGATCAGGTAGATTAGTTCGATCAGGGAAAATGGGGCAGATAAGGGCGGGTTTGACATAAATTAATAGCCAATAGGGAGTCGGACACAATTAAAGTTAAGCGTGAGGACAAGGAAACAGGTAACAGGAAAAGGGGAACAGGTAACAGGAACAAGAGACTGGTGAATTTTTACAATTCTTAACTCAGATAAGAAAATTTAAAATTTGTGTCCAGGTACTTGGCTTTCCCATTTTCAAGCATGATTAAATTAGAGTAGCTTGGAGGCTGGGCAGTGAGTCTGGGTAAATGGATTGGCATAATTGTCTTTATTATTTCACTCTTTATTTTGTGGCAAATTCGGCAGATCCTCATGCTTATATTTGCCGCAATTGTGATATTCAATGCCTTGAATATTCTGGTAGAACGATTCCAGCGTTCTGGAATGCAGCGATTTGTTTCGGTTCTGCTGTCGCTTTTTCTGCTACTATGTGTTTTGGTTGGATTTTACTTCATAATTGTACCTCCTTTTGCCGAGCAATTCTTACAACTGGTTGAGTTGGTTTCCCTGGGTATTGAACAGTTAATCGAGTGGGTAGAAGCATTAGAAGCAGATATTTCATCGGAATTGCTCGATCAGTACATCCCAGATATTAATCAGTTACTGCAACAGCTTCCTCCCTTGATCAATCGGTTATTAGGGGGCGGATTCACGTTTTTCAATAATGCTTTGGGTGTCCTCCTGAATAGTTTGCTTGTTCTAGTATTAACACTGATGCTCCTTGCCGATCCTCACCCTTACCGAAAAAGCTTTGTTCGCCTTTTTCCGTCATTCTATCGGCGTCGAGTTGATGAAATTTTGCAGCGGTGTAATGAATCGTTACGAGGATGGCTAGCCGGTATTCTATTTAATATGGCAGTCATTTCGTTGTTAAGTTTTTTCGGCTTACTGCTGTTGGGAATTCCCCTGGCGCTGGCACAAGCCACGTTAGCGGGGATTTTAACATTTATTCCCAATCTTGGACCCGTCGTAAGTGTGATCCCACCCATTGCGATCGCGCTGCTAGATTCGCCTTGGAAAGCCATTGCTGTATTAATTCTATATATTGTGATTCAGCAGGTTGAAAGTAATTTACTCACACCTTTAGTCATGGCGCAACAGGTATCCCTGCTACCCGCTATAACATTGCTCGCCCAGTTATTTTTCGTCACCTTCTTTGGATTTTTAGGGTTATTGTTAGCCCTTCCCCTAACAGTAGTGGCTCACGTTTGGCTCAAGGAGGTTCTCGTCCACGATATTCTTGACGAATGGCGTCATCCGAGTCACAAAGATACTCAACCTGTAGCAACAACGTTTGCTGTCTCTCCCACTGCTGATATGGTAAGGGATGAGGAACATGGGGGAGCTGGGGGAGCTGGGGAAGCTGGGGAAGCTAGGGAAGCGGATTACCAATGAACCATGAACAATCAACAATGAACCATGACCAATGACGAATAACAACTTTTTATCGTGCGAACCCTAGCTGACATCAATGACAAAATTTACCATCGGCGTGCAGTCGTCTGGACGGTCGAGGAATTAAAAGCGCGAGTCGCCGATATCGGTGTTACGCAGGCGGCTAAGAACGTCGATGTGATTACCACAGGTACATTTGAACCCATGGAGTCCTCGGGCGCGATTATTAATTTAGGTCACACCGACCCCCCGATTAAGATTCGTAAATGTTGGTTAGATGGTGTACCTGCTTATGCTGGCTTTGGTGCGGTGGATTTGTATTTAGGCGCGACTCAAGTGGTGGACTCTACGGATATGGGGGATCTACCGGAGATTGAGGAATCGAGAGAACGAGGTGGTTCTCATGTGATTGAAGACTTGATTGCCGGTAAACCCGTGCAGTTACGAGCGATTGGACAGATGACTGACTGTTATCCTAGAGCCTCTTGTGATACGACAATTACTCGCGAAACGATTAACCAGTTCTATCTCTACAATCCGCGCAATCTTTATCAGAATTTTATCGTCGGCGTCAATGGGGGCGATCGCCTCTTGTACACTTATCTTGGTCCGCTCCAGCCCAGATTAGGGAATGCAGTCTACTCCAATCCGGGAGCAATTTCCCCGCTACTCAATGATCCCGAACTCAAGCTGATTGGGATTGGTACGCAAATTTTCTTGGGTGGGGGTATTGGTTATATCGCTTGGGAAGGGACTCAACATTTTCCCCTCCAGAAACGCCTACCCAATCACACCCCCATTGGTCCAGCCGCTACATTGGCGTTAATTGGAGATGCCAAGCAGATGAATCCCAAGTGGGTACGGGGTTGCTACTTTAAAAATTATGGTCCGTCTCTGATGTTGGGCGTTGGTGTGCCTTTACCTGTCTTGAGTGAAGAGGTGGTTCAGCATTGTGCTGTGTCGGATCAGGATATTGTCGCCCCAGTGGTTGATTTCTCGATTCCCCGTCGCGTTCGTCCCACCTTCGGATTAGTCAGTTACGCCCAGCTAAAACAGGGGCGCATTACTATTGACGGCAACTCTGTGCGGACAGCACCTTTGGCAAGTGTATTTCGTTCACGGCAAGTTGCTTTGGAATTAAAGCAATGGATTGAACGGGGAGAGTTTACTCTCACCGAACCCGTGGCATCAATTCCCATGGATCGTTCCTTTCTGCCTCAGGATCGCTGGGGTTCTCAACTGAGTATAGAGTAAACTAATCCCACAACTTGAGGTCGTGGGATTAGCAGTCATCTGTCATCTGTCATTTGTCCTTTGTTATATTAACACTTTATTGTTAACGTGACCGCGAAACAAATAAGAGCAAAGCAAGTTGGGGTACTTCACTTCCTCATAGCCGCCCCTAACTACTGCTTCTACCTCATCGGTGAAGCGCAGGATGGGCGGCGGAATCTAGCTCACGTCCTCATCAGGAATCCCGCTTAGGAATTATCTTTACCTGGCTTGTCCTTACGTTGAACTGGTTTGGATAAGGGTTCTGAACGCTTGGGTGAGGTTCTTTTTCCTGTTGTCGAACGATCTTCGCCCGAACCACGACGGGGAAAACTCTTTTTCGGTCTTGACCCTTTGCGTGGACGAAACTTATTTGATTGCCTTTTGGGTGCATGAACAATACCAATATCATTTCCCTCCTCAATCATCAAGGTATTGGTATGCAGTTTGACGTGCAAATCCCAAAAGTGATTAATCACCTTTTCCCCAAGCAATCCCTTGAGCTGAAGCTTGAAAAATTTGGTTTTCTCTGATTCTCTGCGGGGAGACTGCTTGATTTTGACAATAACGTCTTCATTCTCCCGCGACTGGTAAATGACTTGACCCCGAATTGAAAAATAACCTTCTGGTAATTGCTCGGTTGGTTCAGGTTGAGGATGATCTGGAGACGTTTGTGGCTCAGAGGTTGACTCTTCCGGTGGCGAGTCGGTTGACTCTGAAGCCGTCGTTTGATCTTGATTGAGTGTTTCTGGTTCCCACACACCGACAATTTGGACGTGCAAATTTCCGTCTTGTTGTCTGGTGCGAGGATAAACGACCCAAAGATGGGATAGAGCTAAATCGAGATGGTTTTTCACCAAACTCATGACCCGACCTAGTAAGACGGCATCAATTAAGGTACCGTCATCTGCCAGTAGAGTACCCCTTGTCAATTGCTCTTGAGAGGGCATATATTTTCCCCGAATCAGCCCGATTGCTCGGTACTGCATGGGTTCACTGGGCGGAGGAATGGGTTGTTGTCGTTGGACATCTGATGGCATTGTCCCGGTTGAATCCGTTGTAGTAGATGAGTTAGTCACGTTTTGAGAATTGCCATTGGGTGGGGCTGAGTGTGGCGGTTGCACACTGGATGCTTCTGGTAGATTTTCACCAGAAGACTGGGGTGAGTCGGTAGACCGATTCACAGAAGGACTCATATAACCTCCTAGCGGCGGAGACACATTCCCTTGTGGGAGATTTGGACTGACTGCTTGAATTTTAGTTTGTTCAACATCCTTACTGGAGTGGTGCAATAGCTAGAATGACTCTCCTAGCTATGTTTCCACCGAAAATTAACAACGTAAGGAAACTCAGTATCAGTCTGCCCATTTTACAAAATGCAGTCATAAGACTGGTACATCCGCAAAGTTTATGGAATCTTTACTCGCAGCAATCTGCACTCTATTCAAATTTTGGCGGGAAAATAGGGGAGTGGCGATAAATCTGAGTAATCCGTTACACAATAGTTAAAGAGGACAAGAGATGAGTGAATCATCCATCAATTCCTTACTGGAGAACCTAAAAAACCCTGACGAAAACGTCCGCAAGCAGGCAACCGAAGAACTATGGCGTATCTGGTTCTATCAAAAGGGCATCTCCGGTATGGAACGGCTGGGGCAGACACAGATGTTATTAGAAGGCGGGGAAACAGCACAAGCTGAAGCGCTGCTGACCCAGATTATTAGAGAGCAACCTGATTTTGCCGAAGCGTGGAATCGGCGAGCCGTTCTTTACTACCTACTTAAACAGTATCAAAAGTCAAGAGACGATTGTCAGCAGGTT
The DNA here is from genome assembly GCF_040218875.1 of Coleofasciculus sp. D1-CHI-01. Lineage (NCBI taxonomy): Bacteria > Bacillati > Cyanobacteriota > Cyanophyceae > Coleofasciculales > Coleofasciculaceae > Coleofasciculus > Coleofasciculus sp. D1-CHI-01. The sequence continues at coordinate 78,653 of NZ_JAVJQP010000163.1, read as the reverse complement.
ATCCAACTTAATCCCATTCATTTTGGGGCACTGCATGGTTTGGGATTGTGTCATGCGGCGTTGGGGGACTATCAAGCGGCAATTACAGCCTTTCGCAGGGCGTTGGACATTCAACCCTATTCTTTAATTAATCAAAAGTTGATTCTGGAATGCACAGCGCGGTTGAGTTAAGGGGAAGATGAGGAAGATGGGGGAGATGAGGAAGATGGGGGAGATGGGGGAGATGGGGAACCAAGGGAACTAGGGAAGGGTATGTAGGGGCGGGTTTTACAGATAACTTATGGCAAAAACTGATAACTTAACTAAACCCGCCCTTCTCCGGTGGCTAAAAATTAGAATGGGCAAGGGTTATGGCTTAAGTTGACACTAATGCACGTTGGTGCGCCCCTACTGGACTGACACAGCTAAAATTGTGGAATAAGATTTGACGTTTAAACTGGGCGCAAGGATGGTGCCCCTACAATTCTAATCAACCAAATAAGGTGTGCCACGCCACTACAGTGGGATAGATTGTAGGTTGGGTTTCGCCTTCGCTCAACCCAACGGAATCTAGGGCTAAGGTTCCTTTACAAAAGCCGGAAATCCATCGAATAAGGTGTCCTACACCACAACAATCAGGTGAGGTCAATTTGCTGAACATCAATCAACCTAGTCCCTTACAACCAGGCAATTTGCTCCGGGTAATTGCTCCGAGTGGGGCGTTACGAGAGGTTGATGCCTTCTATCAGGGAGTGGACATTTGGCGTCGTCGAGGTTATCGGGTTGAATTGCCAGCCAATTGGGATGCTAGAGAGGGTTACCTGGCGGGTACAGATGACCAACGACGTCAACAGTTAACCGCCGCTTGGTATGACCCAGACTGTCGGGGGATTCTTTGTATCCGAGGCGGCTATGGTAGCGCCCGTCTTCTGGAAGACTGGACGTGGATGTCTCCGATACCACCCCAGGTTGTAGGGGCGGGTTTGACCGATAACGCTACACCAGAAACCGATAACTTGACTAAACCCGCCCTGCTTGGGGAACAGGGGCGCAGCGGTGCACAGGTCAATCAAATTGATCAAAGGAGTCTTGAGCCAAAATCCCATAGTCCCAAATGGCTAATTGGTTTTTCCGATATTACCTGTCTCCTGTGGAGTCTAGCTGGAGTGGGAATTGGCAGTGTTCATGCTCCAGTCTTAACCACGTTAGCTAGTGAACCGGAATGGTCGCTGAATCGCTTATTTGACTGTGTAGAAGGACGCCCTCTGTCACCTTTAACCGGGAAGGGTTGGGGCGGGGGTAAGGTTAATGGGTGGCTTTTGCCAGGGAATCTGACGGTGGCAACTCATGTACTGGGTACGCCGATTCTACCCCCGCTAGATGGGGCAATTCTGGCGTTAGAGGATGTGACGGAAGCGCCTTATCGAATTGACCGCCTGTTGACCCAGTGGCGGATGAGTGGCATGTTACAAAAGGTTAAAGGTATTGCCTTGGGACGGTTTAGCCGCTGCCATCCCCCCCAGAATGTGCCAAGTTGGACGGTTGAAGAGGTGTTACGCGATCGCTTAATTGATCTCGATATCCCGATTGTATCCGAGTTGCCCTTTGGTCACGATGGGGTCAACGCCGCTTTGCCTGTGGGAGGCGAGGTTGAACTGGATGGGGATCAGGGAACATTATGTTGGAAAACTTCATAAATAATTGTCAGCCCGCAATGGTAAGCTAACAGAGCGCTGAAAACTTTGTATAGGGTAGGTCTAGTATGGCTGGGTTAACCCAGGTTCCTTATTTATTACGAGCCGCTCGTGGTGAAAAATTAGAACGTCCGCCTGTGTGGATGATGCGACAGGCGGGTCGATATATGAAAGCCTATCGGGATTTACGCGATAAGTATCCCAGTTTCCGGGAACGCTCCGAAATTCCCGAAATTGCTATTGAAATTTCTCTCCAACCCTGGAAGGCGTTTCGTCCCGATGGGGTGATTCTATTTTCTGATATCCTCACGCCTCTACCCGGAGTCGGCATTCCTTTTGATATTGTTGAAAGCAAAGGTCCGATTATTGATCCGCCGATTCGCTCTCAAGCACAAATTGACGGGCTTCATCCCTTAGAGTTAGAAAAATTAACATTTGTCGGGGAGATATTACAAGCGCTGCGCCGGGAAGTCGGGAACGAAGCTGCTGTCTTAGGCTTTGTCGGTGCGCCTTGGACGTTAGCCGCTTATGCGATTGAGGGGAAAAGTTCCAAGAATTACTCGATTATTAAAGGGATGGCATTTTCCCAACCCGCCATGCTGCATGAGTTTTTGGGGAAAATCGCTGATGCGATCGCGGTTTATGTACGCTATCAAATTGATAATGGTGCCCAAGTCGTGCAACTGTTCGATTCCTGGGCGGGTCAACTAAGTCCCCAAGACTACGATACCTTTGCCTTACCCTATCAGCAGCGCGTGGTTGAGCAAGTGAAAGCCACCCATCCTGATACGCCTCTGATTTTATACATCAGTGGGAGTGCGGGTATCTTAGAGCGTATGGGTAAATCTGGTGTGGATATTATCAGCGTAGACTGGACGATGGATATGGCAGAAGCGCGACAGCGGTTAGGCTATAAAATGAACGTTCAGGGGAATATGGACCCAGGGGTGTTATTTGGGTCACAGGATTTTATCCGCGATCGCATTTTGGATACAATTCGTAAAGCTGGGAACCGAGGTCATATCTTTAATTTGGGTCATGGTGTATTACCGGGAACTCCAGAAGATAATGTCAGGTTCTTCTTTGAAACAGCGAAACAGGTTGATCAATTGCTGACTGTTCATGCGTAAGAGATTGGGGAACAGGGGATTGGGCGAAGCATTCGTGTTGGTATGTTGACCGAAAACCGAGACATCGGGACACGAATGCGATAACCCCTACATCTGTTGGACATTGCGCGTCTGTAGGGGCGGGTTTATGGGTTTTCGTGTCGCTATTGATGATAACGTTTATTCAAAACCCGCCCTTTCCAAAGGTAGAGGTAGGATTTCAGTATTGTCGTTTCGTCCATCACCCAGATGTGACTCAACGGAATCTAGGGACCAATGTCCTTACTACAAGCCTAATATTTACATAATGTAATATCAGTTGAGTTAGGATCGGATTATCAAGAAATCTCAAATCAAATGACTCCCAAGCGAATCTTTATGACCGGTGCTAGTGGTTGCATCGGTCAATATGTCGCCGAAACCTTAATTCAACAAACAGATCACGAGTTGTATTTGTTGGTTAGAAATCCCGATAAATTAGGATTTGACTACCATGCTCGTCCGGGTATTACGATTTGTCAAGCTGATTTACGGCAGATTGATCAATTTAGCGATTTGCTTAAAACTGTAGATGTAGCAATTTTGGCTGCAACGGCTTGGGGAGGAGTCCAGGAAGTTTTTGATATTAATGTGGTCAAAACCCTGCGATTGCTGGACTTGCTGGACACTCAACGTTGTCAACAAGTTATTTATTTTTCCACTGCTAGCATTCTCAATCAGCAGAACCAATTACTCAAACAAGCCGGTCAACTGGGAACCGATTATATCCGTTCCAAATACGACTGTTTACAGCAACTCTCAAAACTCGCGATCGCGCCTAAAATTACTACAGTGTTTCCCACGTTGGTATTGGGGGGAGATGAGCGCAAACCTTACTCCCATATTTCATCAGGGATTAAGGATGTAGTCAAATGGATGGACTTGATTCGTTGGTTCAAAGCCGATGGAAGTTTCCACTTTATGCACGCCCAGGATATTGCTCAAGTAATATGTTATCTGGTTGATCATCCTCCGAGTCAGGAGTTGACCACTAAAACGGGTGAAATATTATCGACAAATCGTTTAGTCTTAGGAAATCCGCGCCTCACTGTTAACCAGGCGGTAGAAGAAGTCTGTGCGTATTTAGGGAAAAAAACTTATGTTCGCGTCCCCTTATCGATTGGACTAGCGAATCTATTAATTATCTTATTTCGGATTCAGATGGCGGCGTGGGATCGATTTTGCCTCAATTATCGCCATTTTAGTTATCAAAACCCAGTGAATCCCGATACATTCGGTTTACCGACGTACTGTGCCACCCTGAGTGACGTGTTGAAAATCAGTGGTCTTCCGTAGGGGCGCACCGACGTGCATTGGTGTCAACTTAAGCGCTAAAAGCAGGGGAAGCAGGGGAAGCAGGGGAAGCAGGGGAAGCGGGGGAAGCGGGGGAAGCAGGGGAAGCCAGAGAATGCTCTTGCGGATTGCTCTTTCTCCTGTAGAATAGCAACCGCCATGGCTGTTAGGACACATCATTTATGTAGAGACGTTGCATGCAACGTCTCTACAATGGTGCCGAACGTCCTAATCGATGTGTCTATTGCTATGGCTTAGGGAGAAGCAACACGATTAGTTTATGTCGAACGGCTCGAAACCCTAATTGGCAAGGGTTATGGCTTAAATTGGCACGGATGACTGACGTGCGATCTTTACCGACATGCATCTTTATCAACTTAAACTCAAAAAAGCGATACCTTGATCTAACCCCTCCCTAACCCTCCCCTTGCCAAGGGGAGGGAATTTCAAGGACTTTGGTTTCTCCCCACACCCAACACCCGACACCCGACAAACTGTTCAAAATGTAAATTGTTACCTACTACCTATTCATTCTTCTATACAATGGAATAGAAAGAGATGGAATTAGCAGTATGAACCCCTGCTCTCCATCCAGGTTTCGCAGGCGATACCCCCGTCAACAAACGGTTTCCTAAACAAATCTCAATAATCTTTCAGGAATCCGTCCGGTGGGTGATGTAGATTAATACAGCCTTTGACAAAGGTCACTCATTCCCCAAGAGGGTATCGCGTATACTATCTGCTAGAGGAGAAGCCCAGTTATCTAACCTGAGACAGAATTTAAGCCCAAAATGCGGAGAATTCTGTAAAAACGGAAACTGGGGCGATGCGTTAGCAGTAAATCTCAGTAAGGGTTTCCTGGAAAAACAGGTAACCCTTCGCGGTGAGAAAAACGAAAACGCTGTTATCCGGTCATCAAGGGTGGGAATTCTAATAATAAGTGATGACACACTTCGATCAAGTGTCGTTATCGGTCGTAATCTAAGAGATCACTATGCCAGCCACTCCTTTTGCCGACACTGAATTCGACCACGACCAGCCTACCTACAGCTTGGATTTGCAGGATACCCACAGCGATAGCGACAATTCTGTGGATGAATTCGTTGATCCAGATATAGAAGAGGATATCGACACGACTAGCTTTGCTAAAAGTGCCAACCGCCGCACCACAGATTTGGTGCGGCTATATCTTCAGGAAATCGGTCGGGTTCGTTTATTGAGACGAGATGAAGAAGTCTCAGAAGCCCAAAAAGTTCAGCGCTATATGCGATTATTGGACTTACGAGCGAAGTTCGCCACACCAGAGGAACCCGTTATTGAGCATTTCGTTCATTTAATCGAAACCCATGACCGTTTAGCCTCGCAGTTAGGTCATCGTCCCTCTTTAGAACGCTGGGCGACAACCGCTGGGGTGGAGGTGGCTACCCTGAAGCCAAGTTTAGTAAAAGGGAAACAGCGCTGGGCGGAGTTAGCCGAACTGACGGTTAAGGAACTCGAACAAGTTCAAGCCCAAGGGTTGCAGGCGAAGGAACACATGATTAAAGCCAACCTACGCCTGGTGGTGTCGGTGGCGAAGAAGTATCAAAATCGCGGGTTAGAACTGCTGGATTTGATTCAAGAAGGGACTCTGGGATTAGAACGGGCAGTTGAGAAGTTTGATCCGACGAAGGGGTATCGGTTTAGTACCTATGCCTATTGGTGGATTCGTCAGGGAATTACTCGCGCGATCGCCACTCAAAGCCGGACAATTCGCTTACCGGTTCATATTACCGAAAAGCTGAACAAGATTAAGAAAGCCCAGCGGAAGATTTCTCAGGAACAAGGGCGCACCGCCACGATTGAGGATATTGCCAAAGAGTTGGAAATGGATGCGCCCCAGGTACGGGAAGTGCTGATGCGAGTTCCGCGATCGGTTTCCTTAGAGATTAAAGTTGGGAAGGAGAAGGATACGGAACTGGGTGATTTACTGGAAACCGAGGAAACATCTCCAGAAGACGTATTGATGCGCGAGGCGTTACAGCGGGATTTACAGCAACTCCTAGCTGATTTAACCAGTCGCGAACGGGATGTGATTTGTATGCGGTTTGGTTTGGGGGATGGACATCCCTACTCCTTAGCTGAGATTGGGCGGGCGCTGGAACTGTCTCGCGAACGGGTACGGCAAATTGAGGCGAAGGCGTTGCAGAAATTGCGCCAACCCAAGCGGCGGAATCGGGTGCGGGATTATCTGGAAGCGTTGAGTTAGGGGATTTCCCCACACATTGTAGAGACGTTGCATGCAACGTCTCTACATGTACGACAGTACACCAATAAATGGTGTCAGGTTTTTCTGCTGCTAGGCGTGTCGTAACCGCTGGACTTGTATTATTTAACAAGCGAATACAAACATTCGTATCAAGCAGGTAGGTCAAAATAGCGTCTCCCTTGTCTCATACTCTCCCTGCGGTTCGCGGACTAAAGGTTCTCCTACCCAACCTCCAATCACTTCTTCAAAAAAACCAGGCATCCATTCCGTTTTGGGTTTTGTTGGTTGTAAGACTTTAACGCTTTCTTGATAGAAACGTTCTATAATAGCTAATAACTGGATACCTTTAATAATTACTTCCTCTGGTGAATTGTATTTTCCCGTATTAACCTGACGTTGAATAAACTGTTCTAGTTCGGGAGTTAAAGATACATTCATTGACTTTTGTCCTATATCTTGATATTTTTTACTAAGGAATAGGTAGCGAGCAAGATGCAAAGCCTGCGGCATGGCTTCGCTAAACGCACTACGAGGATTTCGCCATTATTGACATTATTTAAATGCCGAACAGCTTACTCCTGAGGAAGACATCCGGAGGTAGAGACGTTGCATGCAACGTCTCTACAATAGTAGATTGAGAAACCATCAAGATTCTGGAACATCCACTGCATCTCGTTCTGTTCTAATCCACTTATTCTCCGGTTTGACTAGAAACGCGAAATATAGGGGAATCTTCCACAAAATATAAAAGGGTACAGTTAAAAGTGTTTGTACAGGTATATCCTCACGGCAAAACTTAGCCCATGCCCCAATAATTGATAGTAGAATTAATAGTCCTTCTAGTCCTACAAAAGTCGCTGGTATCCAGGACACTCCCACAACGGCTGCTAGTAACGTTCCTCCCATAGCTGCTACCCAAATCATGACTAACAGGGAAAGGGGTGGTACAACTAAATCAAGGGCGATCGCGAACAAATCAACCCGTCGCTGAATCACAGACTGGCTAAGAAGTCTAGGAACTTGGGTGAGTAAGGTTTGTAAATGTCCATGTTCCCATCGGGTGCGTTGAGTTTTCGCGGCTTCCTGCTGCTGGGGGAGACATCCGGTGACTCTAGCGTCTAAACAGAATAGGGGAGAATGTCCGGCTATGGCTAAATCAATGCCAAGCTGCATATCCTCGACTATATTATTACTTGCTAGGGGCGCTTGACTGATAACTGACCAAGGAAACGCCATCCCTGTCCCCATCAATAAACAGGGAAATCCTAGGCGATTTAATCCACGGGGACGAACTAAGTTTTTCACCCGCACCGATAGGGCGGAAATGGTATCTTTGGGTGTAGGGTTGGGGGGTTGTTCTAACAGGTAAATGGCTTGGGTGGGTCTTTTGGATGTGTTGGCGCGTTGAGCAAGTTTCGCGATCGCGCTTTCATGTACGATACAGTCAGCATCCACGAGTACCACGATATCCGGTGGGTCGGTAGAAAGGTACTTTATCCCGTAGTCTAGGGCGTATCCTTTCCCTTGGCGTTCTGTATCCTGGCGTTCGATTACCGTTGCGCCTAGTTGACGTGCGATCTCGGCGGTTTCATCGGTACAATTATCGGCAATAACCACCAATCGGTCTCGGTCGGTTAGCTGGGGTACTATTGTTTTTAGGGTCGTGCTAATTCCAGAGGCTTCATTGTGGGCGGGAATTAACACGGTGATGCGGGGATGGGAGGCTGGGGCTGCTTCTGGTTGTTGACGCGGTGGGAAGAGGGCGGCGAAACACTCGATAAACAGCATCCCGATGGGGACAAGAAGGGAGAGTGCGATCGCGAATAGGACTATTTCCACGATAATAAGCCATGGCTGATTGGTAAACATGACCCGGAAACCTCGCTGTGTCTGGAACTCTGGGGATTAGGGAGAGTGCGATCGCTAGGAAGTGGTTTGGGAAATCGGGGTGTCCCAGTCAGAATTTTGCTGAGTTTCCGACTGAGAATGGGTAATAATTCTGGCAGGTACGCCAACGGCTGTTGCGCCTGCGGGTACGTCACAAAGTACGACGGCGTTAGCCCCTATTTTGGCATGGTTACCGACCTTAGCCTCGTAAAAGATTCTCGCGCCCGCACCGATATCAACATGACCGCCGATTTTGATATCCTTACTTATTGTGACCTGTTGCATAATTAGGCAATTGGGTCCAATCGAAGCCTTGGGATGAATGACAACTCCATTGGGATGAGGCAGGAGTAGTCCCCCTTCAATTTGGCAGTTTAGTGGGATATCAGCGCCCGTGACAACACTCCAAAAGCGGTGCTGGAGGACGTTAATCCGGCGCAGTAATCCTCCAATAAGTCCTCCCTTTGCATACCACTTTTGATACGCACGGATAGATTTGAGGAGTTGGCGGCTTGGGTCCCACCATTGGCGCAGTTGTTCGCGACTCCAATCGGGTTCTGTTGCAGAAATGTTGGGGACAGTGACGGATTTAACCATTGTCCTAAGGCTTTCGGGATTTTACAATCTTAGCAGGTACGCCCACGGCTGTTGCGCCTGCTGGCACGTCACAAAGCACGACGGCGTTAGCGCCAATATTAGCATCATCGCCGATAGTTAGGTTACCAAAGATTTTCGCACCTGCACCAACGTTAACGCGATTCCCTAGTTTTGGGGCATCGAATGGATGATCCACGTAGCGATTGCCTAGGGTAACGCCTTGCCGGATAATACAATCATCGCCAATTGTACAATCTCCGTGAATCACAATCCCATGTTGATGTTCGATGATTACACGGCGACCCAGTTGAACGCTATAGGGTAATTCTATGCCGTAGGTATTGCGGATTTTGCGATACAATGCTCGGTAGAGAATGCTAAATGGCGCTCGTAGGAGTTTGGGTTGAATTTGCATTCGCCAGACGCCAAAGCGCTGAATCGCAACGGCGCGGAATCCTGGTCGAGTCCAGTCGCGATCGTGGGCAATCCAGTCTTCTTTGATTTGTTGCCAGAGTCCGAAATTTTCAGGGACTGATTCCTCTATATTAGATTGTATCTCTGGTTGCGTGACCATAGTTTTTCTTGTTAACTGAGCGGTTTAAACCGCAGCTACACAAACTAAACCCGCCTGCGCGGGTTTCCACACCTCTAGTTTTTCGTTATTAGTCCGCGTAGGCGGACTTTGTTTGTCTAGTCGCGATTTCCAATCGCCATCGCTGAAGTTGACTTAAACACGACAAGTTTTATCGCTATGATACACCGCCTTTGAGGAACACGCTATTGCGAAGGAAATCTCCCAGGAGTTGGGGTGGATCGTTATCGGGTTTACGTTGAATCACCCGGCGCAAGCGCCACAGGGTAAAACCTGAAGCCCAGAAGATATCAGCGCAGGAGGCGTACAGCCAACCGTAATTTTTGATAAAATACCGTCGCCGGGAATCAAACCAGTATTGGGGGCGGCGCTTGGGTGGGCGTTTTGTATCCGTGACGCCCGAACTTTGCCCAACCAGGTGGACAACCCGACTCTCAGGCACATACCAGCAACTCCACCCTGCTTTTTTTGCCTGTAGGCAAAAGTCCATTTCTTCGTAGTACATAAAGTAGTCTTCGTCGAGTAAGCCCACCTGTTCAAAGACTTCGCGACGCACAATCATGCTGGCACCGGCTACCCAATCAGTTTGACAGGCGGCTTCGGGAACCGGAGGGGCAACCACCCATTGTTCGAGGAGTTTCGATACCACACCCAGACGCAAGCCATTGTCGAGTTCACTAAAGGCTGTATGGAAGCGAAAGGCTGAACGCTGGGGAGTACCATCGGGATCTTCTAAGCGACTTCCGGCGATTCCCACGTCGGGATGTTCATTCATGAAGTTGACTAAGGTTTTGATGGCATGGGGGCGTGCGATCGTGTCGGGGTTTAGGAGTAGGATGTAGGGAGGGGGATTAGTGGACTCTAGGGCTGGACGAATGGCGGCATTGTTGCCGAAAGCGTAACCGCCGTTGTGGTCTAATGGCATAACGGATGCCCAATCACTCCAGTCTTCGGTTTCTATGGCGGTGATGATTTGCTCGACTGAACCGTCGCCAGAGGCGTTGTCAGTAACGACAACACGAGTACCAGCTAAGGATGGGACTTCATCGACTAGGGAACGGAGGCAGTCGATGGTCATACCGGGGGTGCGGTAGTTGAGGATAACTATAAGTAGAGGATAGGGGGGGTTGGGTTGAGTTGTATTAGGCATAAGGATAGTTCCTAATTATTATAGTCTCCTCCAATTCCTTTGGTAACAATGTATTATCAACAAGGATAGCCAAAATCCGCTAAATCCATACCAATCAAGTGGCTCGTTCGTTGATTGCTGTCTTTAAACCTATCCCCAACGTATTCAGCAATAAATTGTTCCCAATCATCTTCTACTCGTTGATGAATACCTTGAGGCAAAAGTCGCTCAACCACTACCGACAACTTAGCCGTCGTGTGATCAGCCAGTGATGATTTTCCTTGCCTCCTAGCATAGGTAGGCTTATCAAGAAAGAAGTTAAGTCGCCGTCGAACAGCAACTGCTCCTCCCTTATACCCAATATTTTTTGGTCGAGAAAAAATATCAGGAATATCCCCAGCGTTGATATCTATGCCAGCGAAATTGATAATTTTTTGAACAAAACTTTTTTTGTCTCTGCTTAATAATTCCAATGGTAGGACTAGAATATTAGCTGCCCCAAAAAGGTTTTGATAATAGGTAATGGGTAAGTCATATTCCAGATAATCTAACCGACAAGTAGGTTTGAATGCAGGTTTGTTTATGTCCGCACCAATATATTGTTGAATTGTTTCGATTCCTCCCTGTTTAATATATTGCCGATACGATGACAGTATCATTGATTGCTGTTCACGGATGATGATGAGAATTCTACTGTCAGGAAAGACAGCATGAATTCTATCAGCAACTTCTTTGCCCTGATACGTGCCACTTACAAAATTATCGCTTAATGCCTCATGTGACAAAACTGGCACCAGACCACGCTTTTGGGCTTCCTGAAAGCCTACCTCGAACGTTTTTTTGGCTGACTCAGGAGAAAAACGGTAGGCATTGGGAACCAGAAATTGAATGACCGCCTGACTAGACTGAGATCCCCATGGCGTCAAAAAGCCTGCTTTTTCGTCCTTGAATAAGACTTGCTGGAGCCATGTTGAGCCAGTCTTGTGATAGCCGATGTGGATAAGCAGTTTAGGAATTTGTCCCATAGCCTTTTCCCATTGTTGCAAAATATTCCCAACTTTACTTGATTCTGCCCTTCTTAGCAATCATAGCCAAAATCAGCCAAATTCATGCCAATTAACTGGCTCGTGCGCTGATTGCTTAAGCGAAAATAATCTCCAACGTACTCAGCAATGAACTGCTTCCAGTTTTGTTCAATACGTTCATGAATGCCCTCAAGGAGAGGTAGACTATCAACTACTTCGGCTATCTTGAGAACTAGCCTCCAACTTGGCGAACGTCCTGAACCCGCAAAATCGTTATCAACAAATCGGTTTAGACGGCGTTTAATCGCCAGTGTTGCTCCCTTGAAGCGGACATTTCTGGCGGCATTAAGATTGTCACAGTTTCCCTTAGCTTCAGCGAAGTTGATAATCTTCAAACAAACATCTTGTGGATTTTTTTTGAATAATTCAAAGGGCAAAACGAGTATGTTATTTGAATCAAAAAGCTTTTGATAATATGAAATCAATAAATCATATTCTAAATGATCCAATCGGCAGATCGGTGCAAATCCTGGGTTTTTTATGTCGGCACCAATAAATCTTTGGATAGTTGGAGTTCCCCCTGATTTCACACGTTGTGCATAGGATGAAAAGATCATTGATTTTTGTTCTCGGATGAAGATGAGGATTCGAGCTTCTGGAAATACGGAATGAATTCGTTCAGCAACTTCTTTGCCATGATAGTTACCTCCTAGTTGAGAACCAGCTAAGTGTTCGTGTGACAAGACGGGGACAAGGTCGCGCCTGACAGCTTCCTGCAAACTTGGTTCAAATGCTTTGCGTGCTGACTCAGCAGAAAAACGGAAAGTGTTGGGAATGACAAATTGAGCGATTGCTCCACCAACAGACAGAAAGCCTGACGTCTCATCTTTGAATATGACATTCTGTAGCCACGTTGAACCAGTTTTTGGATAGCCGATATGAATTAGCGGTTTCGGGTTTTGCATCCTGCAATCTCCAAACTAAACAATTCCTAACTGAAAACCCCTGTACTTCTAATAGCTTCCTTTAACGTCTAACATTTCTTCAGCCTCTTGATTTTCCTGGATTGCCATGAGAATTGATTTGAGTTTAGCTCCCCAGCCTTGTGAACTATCATAGAATTGCTCTTGCAACGCCAGACAACCCCGTCGCTTTTGTTCATAAAACTCACGGTCATCACACAATCTTAGCAAGGCGTCACCGTACCCTTTAATATCATCGGGGGGGACTTCCACAACCCCGTCCTGCACATAAGACAACGCTGGGCAAACCGCTGAGGTGACGACAGGACGACCCGCTAAGATGCCTTCAACCACAACCTGGTTGAAACCTTCCACGAAATCAGTCTTTGTCGGTACGATAATAACATGTGCCTGGTTGAACATCTGGCGCATTAGGGATTTGTTGCAGTGACCATGACAGACAAAAGAAGAATCAATACCAGCTTCCTTGGCAGCCAGACGCAACGACTCTAGCGCTGACCCTTTGCCACATATATTCCAAATAATATCCTCTCTGCCTTCAGCAACAAAACGCTTAGCAATCTCCAGCAGGTCAAAAACCCCTTTATTGCGCTCGATTCGACCCGCAAACATTACCCGAAACGGCGAGTGGCTTTCATCCGGCTGATCGATTTGAGCAAAGTCCTGGCGACGGTAGGTTGGTAAAAATTCTACTACTGGCTGATGCTGACCAGCGGTAATTTGTTTTACCTGTTCAGTAATATCATCCGATGCTACCAGGATAGCGGTACAGTCCTTAGCAAAGAAATTACGGCTCAGTCTTGACTTTAACCGCTCTGCTCTGCCTAGGGAAGTATACTTACGCCAAAAAAGGCAATGGAGTGATGGTATTACCCGTATTCCTAACCAAGGGAATAGGGATAAAACAAACCAGTTTGTTCCTCCATAGCCCACGACTATAACATTGGCTCTGAAGCGGAGGGCGGACGTGATTAAGCCAAACTCGTATCCCAACTGACCTAAGTGATACACTATACCTGATGCTCCACGCTGGGGAATCGGACGCCCTTCAAGCGTGAATTGACTATCATGGAAGAATTTCTTGTCCTGAGTCGGAGTAATGACGTAAGCCTGTGCATCTAAAGTCCGACACACTTCATAGAATTGACTGGAATAGGTAATTGATACCTGTGAGGGATCATCCTCTCCCTTAACCCAGTGGTGATAGGTGCTAATTACATCTCCAGGACCGGGTGCGTATAGGAGTCGAAGTGGTTTTGACATGGGTTGAGTTTGGTTTTATAGGCGTTTTAATTCCTGAATGGCTGATAACTCACATCTTGCACTTGTCTCACCAACCGCCTTGGGTTTAAACCCAAAGAACCAAAAGCTATAAGTCAGCTAGTCAGCTAAAGCTAACTGGATATGGATTTTAGTCCATTTTAGTGGACTTGAGCTTTTAGCCAAGAACTTGAGTTCTTGGCGGATGCCAGAGCTTACTGAAAATGGTGTAAGATATCAGTTATTCCCTATTTTCCAGCGTTGAAGTACCTCCTCATTCAAGTTTACCTCATCCTCACCAAGTGTAACGATTACCTAGTCGCTGATAGAGTTTTTCGTTAAAAGGCACAAAATACTCCTGCAGTCGTGCGAGGACGTTCTGATCACCGGGATTTCTCTCATACTTCGCCGCCGCGTATTTCTGATTCTGGAACTGTTGAATCATTGACTGGGGAAAATGTTCTATATTTAAAAAGTCGCATATAGATGCCAAACTTAAGCCTATATCTTGGCAAGATTGCTCAAAATTTAAGACCAGAATATTGTTTGGGGCAAAATAGTTATAATAGTTTTCGAGTTGTTGAATATATTTACCTCGGTCGATATAATTATAAGGATAGTTGGCTGTATTCGCTTCTGGATTAAATTCTTGGTCAATCGCCTCTACAAACGTTCTTGTATCTGCTCTGTCTCGCAAATGCTTGAGTGGTAGACTAGAGTAGCTGTGATACATCTGCCACGCTGAGTAGGCTCGATCGACAGGATTTCTCAGGATGGCTATCATTTTAATGTTGCCTAAGTCCTGTTTGATTAGCTGAGGGATATGTTCATAGTAGAGATAACTGGGTGAGTCTTCAAAGGTCAGTTTATTTCCCTTGCGGAGTTTAGATGGGAAATGCCCTAGATACCAGCCGAAGCCCTTACTGTAATTTTCGGGATTGTCAAAGTAGTAGGTTTCTCTCCATTTGTGAGTGACGACGATTTGAGGATGTTGAGTTAAGTAGTGATAGAGAGAGGTGGTAGCTGCTCTTTGTACTCCAATGACTAAAAAGTCGGGTTTAGAGTTAATAACTGGATAGAGGGGATAGATTATTTTCTTGATCGATTGTTTGAGCATTGAATCACTCTGGGTCATGAGGAACTTTAATTTAATCGGCTGCGGCAATATGGTATACTGTTTTCCCAAGAATTTGCAATAGATAGGGTTCTTACTTTTCACAGGATCTGGAAAACTTCTCTCCCATGGAACAAAAAGCGAAGCAACATCTGGTCTCCCCCGTGCAACGAAATGCGAATCATCATAAGGCTTCCCCCGTTTGAAGGGAAGAGGGGGATCTCAAAGGGAAGGGACTGGGGAATTAGGTTTGATCTCCATTTTTCTAGATGGCGTGAAAACTCAGATAGGGTCTGGCTTCCGCTGCGTCAGTCCTGAGCGTTGAGTGCCAACCTGATAGACACCTAAGCTTTACCAATTATAATTTTCGCCTAAAAGTTTATACAGCTTCTCATTAAAAGGAACGAAATAACTCTTTAAGAACTCTATTTTTTCCTGATCAGCAGGACTTTTTTCAAATTGATATTTTCCTTTATTATACTTTTCTTGTTTTAGATTATCAAGTATTGCCGGGGGGAAGGGGTCTATATCTAAAAAATCACAGACCCGATTCAATACAGCGTCTAAATTAGTACGGAACTGATTCATGTTTAGAACTAAAATATTATCTTTGTTAAAATAATTATAGTAATTTTCTAGATGATGTACATATTTACCTCTGCCGACATAATCATAGCGAAAAGGGTATTTAGCATGGTCAAAATCTGGACTAAATTCTTCCTCAACCGCCTCAGCAAAACTTCTTTTGTCATAAAATCGTCTCAAATGGTCATTATCAATGTCGGCAAAACTATGAAACATCTGCCAGGCTGAATAAGCACGAGAAACAGGTTCTCTCAATACGGCAATCATCTTGATAGTCCCTAAATCTTTTTTGATCCGTTCAGGAACAAATTCGTAGGATAAGTAGTTAGGAGAGGCATCACAGGTGAGTTGATCACCTTTGCGAAGTTTAGACGGGAAATGACTCAAATACCAGCCAAAGCCCTGATTGTAATGTTCAGGGCGATCGAAGTAGCGAACCTCTTTCCAACCAATATTGCCAAAGATTTGCGGATGTTGGGTGAGATAGTTATATAGAGAGGTAGTTCCCGCTTTCTGTTCTCCAATAATTAGGAAGTCGGGTCGAGACTTAATAATTGGATAGGCTACATCCTTAATCAATCGCTTAATCATCTGCCGTCCTCTCCCTGAAGATAAGGTTATAACGTTGTTTTCGCTTTGTTTTGTAATGTAGTGGCGTGGCACAGCTTATTTGATCAACTAAGCATTAGCCCGGAAACCTCAGGGTAGCACCGACGTGCGCCCGATTCAATGGTAAAGTCTATTCCACCATTTTAGCTGGGTCACAGCCAGTAGTGATGTGGCACACTCAAGCAAGATGAATTATAACAAGTCGCTCTGGTGTATTTACAACTCCCTTCTCTGAAGCTGAGTCCAGATGGGATGTTCGTACAAACAAAGTGTAACTAGACCAGCGCGAAGCGCTATAACCCCACGCCCGGAAAACCTATAAAATCAGGGGCTAAAGCCCCTACTACGAACCCAACCTATTCCACCTAACTGGTTTTAGGAATAGCCAAAGAGAAGCCATCTAAAATCGATTGCCCATCACTCTGGGGAAGTGGCACTTCAAGTAGAGAGGCGATCGTCGGCGCGAAGTCTATAATCGATGTTGGCTGATCAAATTGCTTGGGTTCGATAGAAGATCCTAAAACCAAGAAAACTCCACCCGGTTTGTGATCACCAGTCCGGCTATCCCAATACACCTTATCAATCTTCCCTACCTTGGGTGAGTAAACCGAAGCAATGGGTGCATTCCGATTCCACTCGACAATGATTTCTTTTTACTTCATTTATTTTTTCTTGTTATTTTTATGCTTTTTCGCATAAGTTCGTTTGAGCAAGGGGATAAATCCTAAAGCTGTACCTGTACCGAGGAGGGTAAGAGGTTCAGGAACTGATTTTACTTGGCTTCCATGGGTAATGACTCGTAAGGGGTCTAATGTTCTTGCCGCTGCTGATATCGTAAATGATAAGACATTGCCATCAAAACTCACGATATCATTCAGTTCAGGATATTTGCCACTTGTATCTAATCCTCTGCCACTACTGAGGTTATAGCTAGTAGTCTCTAAACCAAATAAGCGGGTACTAACGGCATCGTTTGTGTATGCTCCTCTACTCGCGATTACACCAATAATTTCCTGATCAAAAGTAACTTCCCCCGACCAAATGTGGCGTTGTTGACCTGGTTTGTCTACAAATAAGAAGTGGCTACTAACCAGAGTCCCTGTGGGAATAAGAACTGTGCTATTTGAGCGGTTTGGTTCGTTGAACCCATCAGTCACAAAAAAATCTTGATCAAGAATAAAGTTTTGCTTTTCATCAAAACCCTGAATAGTCTGGCTTTCAGTTTCAGTGTTGTTAGCCTCTAAAACCGAGGGAGCTGGATCGAGCTTCTTGAAATCGAAAGTCCCGACAAAGCTACCGCCTCTGGTCGTTACTGTAGATGTCCCGCCAATAATTGCCCCGTAGGAAGGACTAGCAGCGAGTATAATAGCGCTAACAGCAGCTAGTTGTAAACCTTTTACTAGGGTATTCATTGTTTTTACCTGTGTCATCTTCGAGTCCTTTGACGTGATTCTTCTGCTAAAATGCCCCAGTAAATCGGGCAATGGATATTCCCCAGTGGGGTCATTCCTGACTCTGGTTGTTATAACTCCCTGCTGACAGGTTGTTGCAACAGCCAAAGTGTTACTCTATTTCTACAATGGTTTTACAGTGATTTCCTCCAACTAGGGGAAGAGCTTATGTTCAACGTTAGCAAATCCAGCAGGGTGGAAATATAAAGCTTGTGTAAAAGATGTATGAAGATTGTGTAAAGTTGCTTGGTGATTAGGTTGAGCTTTAGAGTCAGGAATGACGAAGGGGAATTTTTTCGCTGAATCTAGTCATGATTTACTTCATAAGATAAAAAAAGCTATTTTTTTGTCCCCTCTAACAGATATAGAGTCATACCCCTTAGGTTACACAGATGAGCATCTACCCTAAATGAATTGAAATACTTAGCATATCTTTCTGCAACCTCATTCGTATTATTGAAAACTCTTACATGTGCTGGAGCAGGATAATTAGGAACCGTGCCATAGAAATGTGTGCCAGAACGAATTCTTTCTATTACTTCCAGATCACCCTCAATATGTTCTAGAAATTCAGTGCAAAGCACAGCATCATAATTATGGCTATGAAATAAGTCGGTCTTAAAAGCATCAGCCACTACAAAATCAAACTCCGGGCAGATGAGTTCTCTATGTTTTTCCTTGGCAGACTTAACTGCTTCACGGTTAAAGTCAAATCCTCGATAGTTTGGCAGTCCCTTATCGTGAAGCAAGAGTGCTAACTGTCCAGTCCCACAAGCAATCTCTAGGATGGAATTGACTTGGGCAAGCATTATGCGATCAGCAATGACTGTCCATAAAGGATAGTATCCTGATTCCGTGTAGTGCTTATGCCACCTTTGCTCCTCAATCACCTGTTGCTCGTAAAATTCTGGGGGCTGTTCCTGACCTTTCAGCGGCATGCGCTCAGGTCGAAAAGTCTTAATCAGCCGTAGTGCTATTGGTGGCAATATTTTTTTCACAGAGGACTTAACTTTTACGAGTGTCATGGTAACCGTTTATATTTTGGGAGCATCCCAATTTGGCGCGTTGACTCTTTGAATGGGGCTAAAACCCTTGCAGTTGCCTTACTTGAGGTCATGCTTTGTCCAAAACGGGATGCTCCCTATATTTTCCGCATGAAAGCTTATGCATTTATGGCGAAGACAGCGAACTACAAACCTAGCGTTAGTCAATGCCTGGTTAAGTTCTTACCCCATCAATGACAGCCTCACTCCTTCCCAACAGCAACGGTTTCCCCTGCAACCGTTCCGGAATCGGCGCTCCCATCAACTCCAGAATCGTTGGTCCGAGATCCATAACATGACCTTCTGATAAACTTGACCCAGCCTCAATACCCGAACCCAACGCCATAATAAACCCTTCTGGACGATGACTCCCTCCCCGATAAGGCGGTAGAGGACCAAACCGCCCATACTCAGGACTATCCATCACATCCGTAGGATACTCTTCCTGCCATACCACAATTAAATCAGCATCCGGCAACTTCGGATCGCGCTCATTGGGATCATTTCGTGTCCGCACAATACGCTTAACCATGGGTATCCCCTTACGGGCATCTTTGAGCGCATAAAGCTTCTCACACAACTCATCGCACAGAGCATGATACTCCGACGGCGGCACAATCCCTTGCGGTTCTCGCCCCTGAAGGTTAATCCGCACATACCCCTCAGCAAAACTGGGTAGGGCAAATGCCTTCATCGAGGACCACAGGGGTTTATACCATTGAGCTGGATTCCAGGGTACCACTCGCTCCCCTTCCCGTTTGAGTTGGAAGGGTGAAACTAAATCGGTTCCCTGACTCGAGTCAAGCCAAGGTTCAATCAGCTTAAACAGTCGAGACGGCGTTTTCCGCCGCAGAAAACCGCGAATGGGATTAGTATCATACTTCGTTCCCCACACATGACGCTCCCACCAATTCCATTTCATCTGAGTGATCAGTGGAGGCACGGGTTCTGATACCTTACCATACCCAATGCCGAATTTTCCGGGAAAGTTAAAGCGGTAAAGAAACTCAGGCAGATAGGCAAAACTAGGTAAATCAATCGTAGCCGCTCCTGTACCGTGGGCAGAAAAGATCAAAATATAGGCATCATCAGGAGCCTTCGCCAAAATCTCTGCGATCGCACGATCCATTTCCTGATAAACTGCCAGCAAGGGGTCATGGGAGACACGGGATCTTAGAGATTCATACAACGGATGATCCGGTTGACTCAAGTGCCAAAACAAATGACCCCCAGAATGCGGGTCATTGAATACCGTCAAAAATAAATCCCAGTTTTCCCGTTCTAGCAAATCTTGACAAATTGCCGATCGCCGTTCAATGCCAACCTTTAACCGTTCCTCAACCTGAAAGGTTTTCGGCAAATCCAGACACACCGAGTAGTCGTTGTGCAATGCTGGACTCGCGCCATGCTGATCAACCAACTCTTGATACAGGGTTTCCGGTAACGAACCCGTCTCCACTTGTGGCGAATGCGCTCCCCAACCCGCCACCTGTACCCCCTTAATTTGATCCGTCAACCGCACCTGGGGAACGTCAAATGCCGCAACTCGATACTCCTCACCCAAGGCGTAAAAGGCGGGATATTCTTGAAAATCATACGCCGCGCGGGTTTCAAAGTTGTATGTTCCTTCCCGCAATCCCATGTGCGCCCAAAACCCCGTCTTTTGAGGTGGATTCCCGGTAGCAAAGGTAGTCCAGGCAGTTTCCACATTCGAGTCTCGGAAATTATCCAGACGCCCATAGATTCCCTGCTGCCGCAGACGGCTAAGATTTTTTAGGTATCCTTGCGCCATCCATTTTTCTAGTAGAGATGGTTCAGCGGCATCTAGCCCGATGGCGATAACCGGATGCTTGCCCTTGACCATGAAGTTAGCCTCGGTTGAGTGCAGTATTCTGTGCCTACAATTTAGCAGAAGATTGGAGATTGAGTAAATACTATAGTTTTGTGGCGGGCAACAGTGCTGTAACCACTGTGGAATAGGTTGTAGTGGCGTGGCATACCTTATTTGGTGGATTAGAATTGTAGGGGCGCACCGACGTGCATCCGTGTCAACTTAAGGTAGAAAACAAATGCTGGCAAGGTTTTCAGCTATGTCTATCTACTGCTCAAAATTTCCCCCTCATCCCCTAACCCCTTCTCCCACCCCCCTCGTTCCCCCCTGCGAGGAGGGATGACAGAGGATGCTTCGCTTTTGTTGCATGGGAGAAGGGGGATCGGATGCTCTTGCTCCCCTCTCCCAAGGTTGTTGGGAGAGGGGCTGGGGGTGAGGGCTGGCGTGGGAGAGGGGCTGGGGGTGAGGGGTTGAGCTTAAGTTGACACCAATGACCGACGTGCGCCCAATTTCACCGCCAAATCTATCCCACAATTTTAGATATACGGTGCGTTACGCTTCGCTAACGCACCCTACTGGCTCAATAATTATGCATCAATTTAGGCATGTCAGCCCACTACTGGATTGACACAACACCCCCTTCCCTTGCAGGGAAGGGGGCTGGGGGGTTAGGTTTTCCGAATTCGCCAACAGTATTCTTCGAGTCGCCAGGGCTTCTATCTCAATCCAGCATATCCCCAATAATTTGAGACATTCTTTCCCCCCACTTATCCCAGTTCAAACGCTGATCATATTCCCTGCGACAAGAGTGAACCAACTGCTCATAGCGATTCGGTTCTGAAACGATATCCGCAATTAAACGAGCATACTCCTCTCCTGACGCCGAAAGCGATAACATATAACCATTTTCCCCCGACTTGACAATCGTTGGGATACCACCCACATCCGTGGTCAATACGGGTAAACCAAACGCATTGGCTTCACAAATCACAATGGGTGAACATTCAGCACGAGTGGGAAAGACAAAAAAATGAGACTTCAGAAATAACTCATTCAGTTTCTGTCGCTGCTGCGGCACATTTTTATTTAAATAGGGAATCACCGTCAACTTCTCATGCTTAACCGGCGGCACCGTTCCCACAACCACTAATTCCGCCTCAACCCCTAGTTCAAGTAAAGCTGTTAGGGTTTCAAAGACAATCGTTCCCCCCTTCCTCTGCCAATCTTTGCCCACAAATAACAACTGACAGGGTGAAGCCAGTTTTCGGGATAGGGCTTGCTCTGCCAAAGGCGGGTCATCTAAATTTGCCCCCAAGGGAATTATCTCAATTTTAGTTGCATCCGCCTGATAATCCTCGATCGCTGACTGAGCTGCCCATTCTGAGGAATACACTAACTTAGTTGCTTTTGATACCGCTATCCTTTCTTGCCGATCTTTCCATTCGATCTCTTGCTCGTCTAAATCTAAAGGATAATATTTTTGATATAATTTCAAGGTAGTATCTGAATAATAAACAATTGGCAAATTGGTTTGAAAAAAGCTCAACTCCTCTGAAGCAACGGGAGCAAAGAGGACATCGCAATTTCGTTGAATAAGCTGCTTTTGTACCTCATAAGCGAACTTGGTATACTCAACCAGGTAATCAGGGGAACCTATTTTTCCAGACCCGTTATTTTTCCTTGCCCGATTCCAAATTTTCCGCCAGCGATAAGGGGTTTGGGGATTTCCTAAATCCACCACCTGAAGCTCCGTTGCTTTTAATGCCCTGTACATCGAGTTGAGAGTCCCCGAAAAGGCATTTCTATCTAAATAATTACGAGACGAGAAAAATCCAACTCGATGGCTTGGCATTGTTGACCTACCTGAATAGTTTCCGACAAATCCTATTTATTTTTGGCTCAAACTATAACGCGATTAAGTAAAATATTGTTTAATGCCAACATTTTTAATAACGGGGTCAGCCCCCTAACTAAAGTTTTCAGCCGTTCCCGGCGATGGCTCCTCCCACCACTGAGACAGAGGGCTGCTATCCAGAATGCGCTGGACTAACTCGATCTGCTCTGGCTCTAACTTTTTATACCATGCCGTCGCGATCGCGGTGGAACTTGATGCACTTTTGGCTATCTCCGCTTCGATGTCCTTTGTCCAGGGTAGATGACATTTCTCATAAACATGCTTCGCCACATCAATGGGATTAGCAACCAAGTCCTCGTAGACAAGCTGCACATAATTGGAACGTCCCTCACCCGCCGTGTGAATGGTTTCGCTAGCATAACGCCAATACCACAACTCCGATTCCTCGACAGACATGGCGTCTATATCGCCAAACCGTTCAGCCCACTCCGGTTCATGTTTAACAATTTCCCTAAGGCGTTCCCGGTTATTCTGCTTAACCACCGTAATATCCTGATCCGCCCAATAGCGACGACTCATCGAATTCAAAAATCCACCCGGATGTCGGACAATATGAATCACCAGAACATCAGGACGGTTGCGTAGAACCCAATCCGCCCAGGCTGGTGCCATGTTAATCTTTAAAACAGTCAAAGCTTGCTTCAGGGCATCCGGGTGAGCAAACCACCAAGGAACGAACCATTCCGGTTGTCCTAACTGAGGAAACAAAGGGGAAAGGAACTGACGTACCCGACGTTTCCCCAGAATCAAACCCCCCCCAAACCGACGCACAGGTTCATAGATATGGGACTTCCGACGAGTGGCAATTCGGTCGCGATCGCCCATACTTAAAGAAACTGAGGCAACGGCTTGATCCCACTCAGATGGAAAAGAATCATTAATGGAGTGTCGAACAGTCGGCGAGGGGAATTGGGCGAGAGGGGAATTTTCTAACTCATTCGGTTCATTGCGACAATGAGTATCGGGGCTAAGGTCGAGGAGGTCGAGCAACCAATTTGTCCCAGAACGCCCTTGTCCTACAATTAAGATATAATCTGACATCCTAGCCTCCTTTTCTTGGTTTCACAATCATACCAAGTTGCCGTTAAAGAGATAAGCTGTCATGGTTTGCGGAGTCCTGAGCGAAGCATCTACTCTAGATTCTGGCGCTCGTTCCTCGCTGTAGCGAAAGCTTCACGCTTCGCTCTCATAAGACATGTTAGAACGCAACTTGGTATCAACTGCTCTCCTCTTGCTCCCAGACGTGCCATGGCACGTCTCTACACTGCTCCACACTGGCTCCCCTCTCCCAGGCTTGGGAGAGGGGCTGGGGGTGAGGGCGTTATCAATTCCGAACCTATGAGCTTAAGTTGATACAGATAGCAAGCCTTACGCCCCGACATTTGGGTGTACCTCATGCGCTTGGGAACCGCTATACATGACTTTTTGCGTTCAATATAGCACTACTATTGTTGACTCTTTGACATTAAGGAAGACCTTGCCACCAATGGGCGATTACCTCTCATTTTTTTATGAACCTTTGTCCCTTGCAGTAGCAGCCCTGTTATTCCCCCACTAACCAAGGGAAAGACGGGGTTAAACATACTATTTATCAGATTGTCATTCATATACAGGGTTACAGTAACTGCCACCGCAATAGCTGGTGCGACTTTAGGATTAAACCAGTATTGAGCCGGATAACGCCAACACAAGATTACCACAGGTAGCAACAGGGCGGCTGTTATACTGAAAACGCCTACTAATCCCCTATTGCCTAATGTAATCATCCAAAAACTATCAGTGATGGTCAAATCTATAGGTTCTCCCCATCTATTATAGTCATACACACGATTTCGGTTCCATCCGCCCCAGCCAAAAATTATCCGCTGCCTTGCCTTTTCTCCCAAAAGTTGCTCCGCATCAAAGCGGAATTCCAATGAGCCAGCTCGTTCTTCATTGGTCATCTGGCTCACAAAGGAAATAACTTGATCCTGCTGTTGCGGCGTAAACTGTCCCATGGCTACATAGGATTGGTAGAAGAAGATACCCCCAATCAGGAGTAACAAAGGCAGGGCGGTGCGGAGCCAGCGGGCGGCAAATAGGATAATCAGTCCAAAGCCACATAGAAGCCATGCTCCTGTTGATTTACACAGGATAAAAGTAATCAGCAACAGGGGTACGAGCCAACCCATAGGTATTCCCCAGACTTTTTTAATCACTCCAGCTTGCCACAGCCAAATTCCGACTAAGGTTGCTGCCATCATCCACACACCTACGGCTAAACCGTGTTGCATAAACACTTGCGGTCTAAATCCGCCATAACGCATGGTTTGTAGAAAGCTATGAGGAAAGTAACCGTAAACTATGTTGTGTAGCTGCGGACTCATGCGGATTTCAAACAGGCATAAAGGAACATAAACCATGCCACCCAGGAAAATGGCTATTGCCAACAGACGCAATCCTTTAAAATCGTTGAAATAGATGCGACCGAGAAAATACGGAAATCCCCACTGTACTGTTTGACTTAGAGTTTGTGAAAGACCATCATAAAGTCCCAAGCCATTGCTCAAGGATGAAGCTAAAGGACATACACACCAAATGAGCATTGGCAGATCAAGCCAGCCAAATTTAAAGGAATGGAAGCGTCCCACATCAAAGATGCAAGTCGCCAGCAAAATCCCATAACTTGCTGCTGATACCCGGCTGTAGTCTGGGAAACCGACAAACGAAAATGCTGCTTTCTGGGGTAGAAATAGCCAAGCGCCAATGAATCCAATAACAACTGCCTTCTGTACGGGAAACCGAATAAACAGGTACAACAGTAGTGGTATCCAGGCAAGCATTGCCAGTTGAGCTTGGGGAGTCATAGGTTTGGCTTTAATGAAGCAGTAATTGAGTTTTTTGAAGCTTAACAAATATTTTATTATTTGTTATTTATAAAGGCTTTAATAAGGTTTAAATAACGTAATTATTAGGAGATAAACTAGAATAAATGAAACCTCGCTATCTGTGATATTAGTCTAAAATCCAATGCTTAATTTGGGAGTGACAAAATCGTTCCCATAGCTTAAATATAATCTTTCCCAGTCGGGTCTTATTGCATTGAAGGTGAGCCAACTTAATCTGAATCTGCCTATCGAAGGGAACGGTTTGCCGACGCAGCGCATCAGCCGCAATCCATTGCCCAAATGCCTCAGCGGAGTCAAACTTGAGGTTTCTGGCGCTTAGGGCGGAATCGAGTCCCAGAGGACCCGATTTGGTTTTGACATTCATTGGCGATCGCGGATCATCCATATTGTGAGCGTATAGCAAAGGAACAGGATATCCATTAACCAAACCATCCACAGACATAGCATATCGAGCCACAGGAAGACCATGACGGGTTTTTTTCTGGTAGCGAATCAGGTAATCGCGTCGCGCTAGAAAGGATTGACCCTGAATGCCCATACAACGGAATACCCGTTCCCCAGATAATTCAACAATGTTGTGTTGGGCAAGGGTTTCGTTCCAATCTTCCGGCATGAAGATCCAGCAGCCTAACATGCCAAACTTTGGTTCTTTGCGGATCATCGGCGCGATTCGTTTTGTCCAACCTTCTGGTAGAAGGATATCATCATCAATCTTACCAATGACATCACTGGTGGCTGTTTCAAAGAACCAGAGACAAGGCTGGTACTGAACAGCATTTTCCGGGTTGAAATGGCGTTTGACCAGGCGCGGGTCGTTGATCGAGGCAATCAAGTCGGCTGTGCCATCGGTAGAGCCATTGTCCCAGCAATACAAGCGAAAGTCTGACGGATCGGCTAAAAGATTCGGCAGTGTCTTTTCCACATACTCCCGGCGGTTCCACGTAATTAGCAGTAAATCTACGGGTTGAGACATAGGATACAGAACATATAGAAACGCCGATTAGGATTCAAGAAAGACTCCTTTGGGGTAAGGGTGAGTTGTATTAAAATGTTATCGGTGATACCTTCTTTATAAACGGCTAAACCCGCCCCGACAAGTCTTCTACGGATTTTCTGTAACCAAGGCGATCACTCTGGTGGGTACCCTACACCATTTTAGCTTGAGTGCCACGCTCCTTAAACTAAATGGCACTGAAAAGCGTGCATTTTAGGATTGCCAAAACCCTTGATATACCGTAGGATGGGCATCGATAACCAGCTTCAGGTACAGTCTCTAAGCAAGATCCCCGACTTCTTGAAGAAGTCGGGGATCTGTCTGTGTACCTCACTGACTTGAAAAGCTGTAAGTTATAGCAACTGCTATAGCGGTTAGGACACATCATTTATGTGGAGACGCGCCATGGCGCGTCTCTACAATGGTGCCGAACGTCCTAATCGATGTGTCTATTGCTATTAGAAATGGCGCTGACTCGCATAGCCTGAAAATAAATGAATTAACTCTTTGAACCCGTTTCAACGGGTTTTAGCTTTTAGCCCCAACTTTAGTTGAGGGCTTAAGTCAACCTAAGTCACCATCCACGCAAAGCGCAGGCAAAAACCTTCCATGATTCCACCGCCAAGGGTTGTCTGGTTAAGGCTAAGAGGGCGTGCTTTCTTGCTGTTGCTACATTACCTGATCCTAATGCCCACCACGTCCATTGACGGTGTAAATCGCTGATTGACTTGGGCGGTTCACTGCTACTATCCGATAGGATAGGCGGTTCCAGTCCTCTACGTTGATGCGCTTCTATTGTGGCTAAATTGGCGTACCGCTTTTGTTCAGAACGCTGAGTATGTCCCATACTTTTCGCATTCAAGCGGAATTTCATCAGTGTGTCTGACAGATTGGCGAGTTTGCCAACTTCTGCGAGTCTTAAGAACAGATCTCGATCCTGAGCGTAGGTAAACTGTTCCCGATAACCACCAATACGTTGCAGGACACGACGACGTATCATAACGGCTGGATGACCAATAATTCCAGCTTGACCCGCCATGTATGCTGCATCAATTTCTTCATGAGTGGTTAGTCTTGAGCAGGTAAAAATGGGCATCCCTTCTGGATCAATGACTAACATGCGGCAACCAACGGCTACATGGTCAGGATTTTCGTCTAGAAACGCCACTTGTTTGGCAAATCTATCGGGTAAGGCAATATCGTCAGCATCCATGCGAGCAATATATTCTCCTTGAGCATAACGGAGTCCTTCATTGAGGGAAATAGTCAGCCCCTTATGCTCCCGGCTAATCAGTTTAATCCGCTCATCCCGGTTTTGCCACCCTTGCACTATGGACTCCGAGTTATCAGTCGAGCCATCATTGATGATGATAAATTCCCAATCCGTAAACGTTTGACTGAGAATACTTGCTATCGACTCGTTTAAGTAACGACTGCCGTTGTAGACCGACATGATAACACTGATTTGGGGCAGCATAAGAATGGGGTTAATGAGATTTGGCTAGAATTACCATTTTTCCGCAATTTTATACTGAGTTTGGGTTAGCCACGTATTTTATATACTGCACACGATCACAATCTGAGTAAGCTGTCATGCATTTAAATTGGGTATTAGTAGCGAGCAAGATGCTCGCACTACAAGGCTTTCGCCATTATTGACATTAAGGTTTAAATGCCGAACAGCTTATTTGTCATAGTCCTGAGCGAAGCATCTGGTGAGATTCTTCACTCCGCTTCAGTTCCTTCGCTTCGCTCAGGACTCAGAATGACAGATTATGACTGTGCAGAGTATAATCCAGTCCGCGTAGGCGGACTTTGTTTGTGTAGCAGCGATTTTAATCGCCGTGGTAAAAAGGAGATTCCTAACTACTGGACACAACTGAATCAAGGAAAGAGAATAAAAGACTTTGATTAAGCCGTGCCTCTTCTTTGAGTTTATACCAATTCTGATCGCGAATTGATACTTGACGACGACTGCTTTGAATGGCACGGTCTATTTTCTCCATAACTGTATCTTCAGTTACAGTATTAAGCCTGGTGCATTGTGAGGGGCGACCGATCTGTCTGTAGAAACGAGGTGTTTTCTGATGATTGGCAAAGGACTCACAGTAGACGCCTAAACCGTAAGCGACGATGCCCACATGAAGCTTGGGGGTTAAAACGGCTGATAATTGGGAAATTAATGCCGTCGTTTCCCATAGTCCATAGAATGGAAATTCTAAACATTGCTTACCCGTAGAACTCTGAATGATTTGGGCTAAATTGTTACAGGATTTACCCGATGTATGAATATCCCCATCATCTGAAAAAAGGATGGGGATAACATCTGAAGCTGAAGTCAAAGACGCTAGTAAACTTTTTCTCAATAATTCGGCTTGAGGATTTTTTCTCAAATAAAGGGAAAGTTGATGAATTCCCAACAATATCATTCCTTTATAGGGAGCTAAGCGTTGAGTTACAACCTCAAGTGCTGCGGTGGGTATATCTGTTTCATTCAACGCCAGAGCCGCATCTGGAGCGACATTTATCTGAGAACGGATACCTAATTCTTCTTGTAAAAATTGCTTGGATTCTATATTGCGAACCGATAAAACTCTGGCATTCTTGACAATGCGTCTGACTTCCTGTATGACAAAGATATTGGAAAGGGGACCGGCTTCTACTCCCAGGATTGCATAAGGAATCTTCCGCCACAGACAAATTTCAGCAGGTAATACATGCAGGCGAAAGAAGCGTTTATTCCATTTTCCACCAAAGGTCTTATTGCGGTTACTTTCAGGTTCACCGAAATATCCTCCGCCAGAATAAATTAGGGCTTGCCAATGTTGGCTTTGTTCTAGACCAATAATTGCCTTAGGGAAATGAGTTCTAAAGCTATCTCGATCTGCCTGGGGGACTAAAGGATAGACAATGGTCTGATTAACTTTGCTTTTAATCCAATTTTCAAAAATTTTGATCAACAATAAGTCGCCAAAGTTATTATTGTAGTAAGCACCATGAAGAGAAATCATGACATTTCTGTGGCTGTTATTTCAAAAGTACGGGAAAGCCAGCATGATTACGGGCTTTTTACTAATTGACTAACTATTGGACAGCTTACCGTCATATCTGTTGGTCTATTTAGACCAATGGGATAAATCTCGATTGAGAAATTCAGATAGTCTTTGATTCGGTTCCTGGAATCTCTCTAACAACATCTGACGGGTTTCTGGAAGCATTGGCTGAGGGTAGTATTGTTTCTTAACCTCTTCTCCGTAAGCGGTCTTCCTTAACATCTGGTAGATCTGATCCTTCCACGACTGTGGCAGCAACATCCT
Source organism: Coleofasciculus sp. D1-CHI-01 (assembly GCF_040218875.1). Classification (NCBI taxonomy): domain Bacteria; kingdom Bacillati; phylum Cyanobacteriota; class Cyanophyceae; order Coleofasciculales; family Coleofasciculaceae; genus Coleofasciculus; species Coleofasciculus sp. D1-CHI-01. Next base: position 49,074 of record NZ_JAVJQP010000163.1, on the reverse strand, counting down.
CACTGAATTGGCTCCGGGTATTTTTCGCAAAGGAGCAGATAGGTTGGAACGATACTTATTTTCCAAATGTTTACTCGCTTGATTTGCAGCCACCTCATTTTCTGACATTACATCAATTCCATCATCAATACCGATAAAATTAAAAACTTTTTTCAAGGTATCTTTAGGCTGCTGAACCAAGTCATCCATTAACAGAAAAAGGAATGCTTCCTTAGGGAAAAACTTGAGATATTGTTCGATTTGCAACATATAATTGCTGCCATCTAGAGAAACCGTTGTTTTCTGAATATGATCTTCAAACGTTTCTTGAAAATTTAATTTGCGATTAGTGCGATTAAGATGTACATAGTAAGAATATGCCCGATCTACTGGATGGCGCATAATGTAAATCATTTTTACATCAGGGAGGTGTTTAGCGATACGAGCTGCCGATTCTGGAAACTGCGGATACTTGGTATAGTCTGTTGTTGCCTCACCACAGATTTGGTCAGGTCTAGCCCGACTAAACAGTGAAGCGTACCAGTCAATTCCTTTGGCATAAATATTGTCTCGACTAAAAAAATTAAGCTCTTTTTTTCCTTTTTTGCCAAAAATATCAGCATCTTTAATTGGATTATAAAATTGCGGATGCTTACATAAATACTTGAATAATGTTGTTGTTCCGCACTTGGCTGCACCTATAATTAAAAAGTCGGGTAAGCGCATATTTTTATGTCCGATAATGTTGAGTTTTGCGTTATCTTATGTAGAACAGCTCCCAGGTGCGTGAGGTACACCAAAATGTAGGGGCGCAAGGCTTACGTCCTCCACATCAATATTAGTACCCCATCCTGATGAGAAATGTTAGATTATGTGTAATAACTAACTTTAGCAAGTAACAATTCACTTAACTAAGAACAGAATTATGTACAATTAGGCGAAACTTTACTTCTTGAACATAATTTGTCATACCACCACTTATTTATGTTTCCAAAACCACTTCCTGATAACTCCCCGACTTAACCACCCTTCCCTTGTCCAACATATAAACCCGATCGCAGTTCTCCACTGTAGACAGACGATGAGCAATCACAATCAGGGTTTTCGTCCCCGCCAGCGCATTAATCGCCTCAGTCACGCGACTCTCTGTTTCATTATCCAATGCCGCCGTCGCTTCGTCCAGTACCAAAATCTCCCGTTCATGATAAATCGCCCTAGCAATCCCAATCCGTTGGCGTTGTCCCCCCGATAAACGCACTCCTCGTTCACCAACCCCTGTCTTTATCCCATCCGGTAATTGCTCAACCAATTCCTCAAGCTGCGCTGCTGCGATCGCCTTGTACAATCGTTCCTGATCAATCTGATCATCAGGAACACCAAAAGCAATATTCCGTTCGATTGTATCATCAGTCAGAAAAATAGACTGGGGAATATACCCGACCAGATTTTGCCAAGAGCGCAGATTATCATAGATCGATACACCATCGACTTTAATATCTCCACTCTCTAGCTCCAAGAGTCCTAATATCACATCCACTAACGTCGTCTTTCCCGCTCCTGATTTACCAATTAAGGCAATCGATTCCCCTTTCTTAATCTTAAAAGAAATCTGGTCAAGCGAGAGGTCTGAAGCCCCCGGATAACGATAGGTTACATCTATCAGTTCAATTTGATTCGCGAAACTCAAAAGCTTCCCGTCTTGATTTCCTCGTTTAACTGACTCTTTCGCGGTTGAATCGTTTAAACTCTCTAAACGATTTTGGACTTCTCGCTTCTCGATTTCCTTAAGATCCAAGTAGAGCATATCCAGCGCATAGCTGGAAGTTCGCAGTTTCGCCATTGACTGAATGAACTGACTCGATGCCGGAATTAAGCGTACTGAAGCGACGGCAAATACCCCCATTACGGCGGTTAAATCTTCCCCACTCTCATTAAATAAAATTTGAAACAGAGAGACAAAAAGAACGACAAATACAATTAAACTGGTTTTAATAAAAATGTTAGGCAATAGATTAGACGCTTGGGACAAAGTAGCTGCCCTACAATATTTCTGAACTTGCGCGTCCATTTTATTCTCGAAATACGATTCACAGCCAATCACCCGGGTTTCTTTTAATCCGCCAATACCGTGATTGATCGTGCGAATCATTTCCTTCTGAGTTTTGGATTGAATTTTTCCCCACCGCTTAAATTTATATCCAAATTTATTGAAGACTAAAAATGTCGGGACTAAAATGACCAAAATCATCACCAGGAGTAAAGCATTACTATAAGCCATTAACCCCATTAAAGCCCCGATTACAATACCATTTGTTGTAAACAAAAGCAAGGCTAATAAACAGCCTGTAGTAAACGTGTTTGTTTCACTCAGTATATTCTTGATAATGTTAGCTGTATTTTGTTTTAAGTAAAATGTATAGGGTGCTGCTAAATAGGCTTTAAGTAATCGGGCGATCAGCAGACTTTTTTGCTGATAGGTGTATCGATAAACATAGGTTTGAGCTGAAAAATATAACAGGGCTTGCAGACAAAAAGTTATAACAATGACAAATCCGACAATGGGAATAAATTGCTGAGGTGATTCAAATCCTGACTTTCGATAAGCCCAGTCAAGTACAGTAATAGTTTGAATCGATTCTGGGTTGGAGGCTAGGCTGATGAAGGGTCCGACTAAGCCAATACCAAAGGCTTCAAGAATTGAGGTAAAGATAAATACCAATAAGAGGAAGATCAGACTTTTCCGGCTGCCCGTGAGAACGTATAAAACTTTGGAAAGATATTCAATCATTTGGATCAATAGTTTTGAGTCTTAGAGTCTATTCACCTGAACCGCTAGCTTTTTCTCATGACAACTGCCTTCCAGCAAAACCCTAGGGAATGGCACAATCTGAGCCAAAATGCTTACGCCAAATCTTCTTTTAGCTATATATAGTTCAATTTTACACGGCAAACCACTAAACTGAAACCCTTTCGCCAAATTTGGCATTTAGTTTCAGTGTGTCGAGTTCCCTCGCCCTCTGGCTTCTCCCTTTTGAAGGGAAGAGGGGGATCTACAAGGGGGGCTAGGGGGGAATGAGGCGGATAGGAGGACTACAGGGTGGTCGTACAGTCTAAGCAAGATCCCCGACTTCGTAGGAGTTGTCGGGGATCTGTCTGTGTACCTCACTTACTTGAAAAGCGCTGTATTTTTTCCCAGAGAATCCAGTTCCTCTAAAGCCCCTTTTATGTGTGTTACATCTTTGACAAATCGGCAAAAGGGAACCTCATAAGTCCAGGTTTCATAGAACCCTTCATTTTTATAGTAAGAGTTGGGCAAGAAGATATGAGGGATTCCCAAAAGAATACAAAGAATATGACCGTGCAGACGATTAGTAATGACCAGACGATACTGCTTAAGCTGATACATGCCACTATACATAAAACTCAAAGACAACCGATGCTTAGCGGGATCGTAGAGGTGATCAAACTTAGTGTTATAGTCATGGGACAATTGCCATTGCTGTCGATGCCACCACTCTCTAGGCGTCAATACTCCCCGTTGCCATACTTCTCGATGAAATTGTGATAAACCTGCGACTACCCTTGATTCAGGTTGACCTAAAACCCAGTTGAATTTTTTCTTCAGTCGTGCTTTTATTTCGACCTCATGAGACCATTGACGGTGATAGGCTACCCAGTCTTCGATGACCAAATTAGGAATGGTTAAAGCCTTTGGAGAAATCAGTTGATTCGATTCCTTATCTGTTCTCGACAAAAATAAAATAGAATTACTCGCACCCGATTGACTTGAAAGACCGGGCATCCCCACCATCTGAAAAGCTGTGTCAGGGGCTTTAAATATTTGGCAATTCCAGAAATGTTTTGTCGCTAGTTCATAACTGTAATTGTCACGAGTGAATAAAGTTAAGTTGGGATGGGAATTAAAAACTTTGGCAGATTGCTCTAATTTAGCTTGGCTTCTAAAATAAATACTTTGAGGTAAAATAATGATTCTGCGGTCTTGATATCGTGAAATAATATATTCACGAAACCGTTGAGCACTAGCCCAAATATCCCCCAAGTTCCCGCCACCATGAAGCAGAATAGGAGATTTTTCCACCTGTTTCCCCATGATATCGTCGGAAAAATCTCCGGCACTGGCAATATAGTTAATATTTGTTTTTAATACATCCGTCAAATAAAATATATTGCCTAACCAAATCAAATGATCCCCAATGTTCTTGTGATTAGGATAGTCGAGTAATGCACAATCTTGAATAGCGCCTATATGACCTAAAGATTCGTGGAGATATTTTTTGATCTTGTCCGGAATAGTCGTAGTCATCATTTTATATTTATGCCACTACGGCATACTCAAGGTGCTAATTGAGTTCACCCTATACGATGGCGTCAAACCAATTCAATTTGCGAATCATCGCCAATCATAAACCGCAACGCCTTGGGACGCCGTGGCGCTACACTTAACTTTGCCCGTTGTCCAATCACACTATCTACTATTCGCTGCTGCACGCCAATCACCTTCGCCCCCTGTAAAATCACACTATGCTCTAAGTCGGTATCAACCAGAGTAACCTGGTCAGCTACACTACTATAAGGACCAATAAAACAATTTTCCAGATGACAATCACTGCCAATCGTCACGGGTCCACGAATCGTACAGTTGACCACCTGGGAACCCTGACCAATCTTGACCCGCCCAATCACTTGGCTAGTTTCATCGACCTCACCCTGGACAGCGGTTTCTAACAGGGTATCCAAAATCACCCGATTGGCTTCCAACAGGTCATCTTTTTTCCCTGTATCCAGCCACCAGCCCTGTAACTGAAAGGACTCCACCTTTTTCGGCTGGTCAATCAGATATTGAATCGCATCGGTAATTTCCAGTTCCCCTCTAGCCGAGGGTTGGATATTCGCGATCGCGTGGTGAACTGTGTTAGAAAATAGATAAATCCCCACCAGTGCCAGATTCGAGGGTGGCACCTTGGGCTTTTCCACCAACTGCAAGACTCGCCCTTCCTCATCCACCTTAGCCACGCCAAAGGCGGTTGGGTTAGGGACGGTACACAGAAGGGTTAAGGCATCTAGATTCCTTTCTTGAAAGCGTTGGATAAATAAGCTCAAGTCACTTTGCACCAGGTTATCACCCAGATACATTAAAAAAGGTGAATCCCCCAGAAACGGCTGAGCAATTTTGACCGCATGGGCTAATCCGGCTGGTTGATCTTGCCGGATATAAGTAATCTTAGCCCCAAAGCGATCGCCCGTGCCAGTTTTGGTTTTAACTTCTTCTCCGGTTTCTGGACTGATAATAATTCCGATATCAGTAATTCCAGCGGCGACGATAGCTTCAATCCCATACCATAAAATTGGTTTATTGGCAACGGGTACGAGTTGCTTTGCCCCGGTATACGTTAGGGGGCGTAGTCGCGTTCCTTTTCCGCCGGAAAGAATCAGTGCTTTCATTGGATTTGCTGAGATTGGCTGGAGTGGCTGGTGTTGATGGAGAGGCACTAAAGTACCCACTACGAGCGCGGCACACCATCTAAGATTATATCCTCAGTGTCTAAGATAAACTATTCGCCCCATACTGCCTATGGACTTTACATAAACTTAAAGGGGAAGGTCAGACCAGAGGTCTTTCAGAGGTGAATCCCTTATCACCACGGCAATATCTGCTTGTTGTTCCGCCGTTAGCTGGGTTTTCCACTTAGACATACTGGTATGGGGATCGCGATAGATACTGAAGTACGTTTTAGATTGAGTCGCATATTGACGTTCGCCGGACGTTGATTCATGGATAAAATCGCGAGTGGTTTGACCCACGTCCCAACCCACGAAGTCAAAAATTTCAGTAATTTTGCCATGGGGATCATGACATAAATCTTCATAGACCACCACTAATCCCTGGTCATAAGAACGAGTATACTCAACTAAAGGTTCGACTTGGAGACGCCAGATCACAGCTTCTAGTTGAACAGGGGACATTTCCTCCAAGCGATCGCGAAACTCAGCTAGGAAATTGCCCCCAACTGCGTCCATTGACCGACGTATACGCTCGACTTGCTCTAAAGCAGATAGTTTGTTGATAAAATTGAGGTCTCGCCCCTTGATGATCGAAGCAATTCGACCGTAGGGGTTGCGAATCATGGCAATCAGCTTAGGTTGCAGGACTTCACCCAAGCGAGGTAAGAGGGAGTTAGGGAAATTTACATCTTTAATCAGAATTGGATGCTGTGGCGTGAGTTTAGTTTGTCCATACCACTCGTATAAAGATTTCCAACCCTTGATTCGGTTACCTAAACGATAAAGTAAGTACAGTAGGTGGGGATTTTGCCAACGGAAACTCTTGGTTGGAAATGGGGGTAAATCGACCTCATGGTAACACTGACAACAGAGCCATTCAAAGCGGCGGCACAATTGCCCCCCATCCCCCGATCGCAACTCCTTTTTCCAATCTTTGTAAAGGCGCGATCGCATAAAGGGTTCGTATTTATAACTACAGTGTTCGTAGGTATTCATTATCTGACCCAGCCATGTCGTCCCTGAGCGACCTGGACCTGTAATTAAAATATAGTTAAATGGAGAACCCGTCTGAGTCACTAGATTGTTTTGAGTTTTGAGTGTGTGTAGGGATTCTTTCCACTACTATGAGGATGCTTCGCTTTTGTTGCACGGAAGAAGGGGAACCGGATTGTCTTGCTCCCCTCTCCCCGGCGTGGGAGAGGGGCTGGGGGTGAGGGGTTGAGTTTAAGTTGACACGGATGGTCGCTGAACTAGCGTTAAGAGAACAGCCTATTACTTTTATCGACTCGCCCTCCGGATAGATATAGATCATTTATTTTCGGAAAGTTGTTTAAGCATCTGCCGCAACCCTGTACGCCAATGGGGAGGATGATATCCTAAAATGGCTGATATCTTCTGAGTAGAGAGAACGGAATAAGCTGGACGTGGTGCTGGTGTCGGATATTCAGCCGTGGTAATTGGCACAACCTGCTTAACCTGTAACGGGAAACCCATCTGCTGGGCTTCCTCAAATATAGCCACAGCAAAATCATACCAACTGATCGCACCGCTATTGGTAAAGTGGTAAATGCCAGAGTCTATAGGATGTTGAACGAATTGCGCGATCGCACTTGCCAAGTCCCATGTCCAAGTCGGCGTTCCCACTTGATCCACAACTACTCGCAGTTCCTCACGTTCCGCCCCCAGTCTCAGCATGGTTTTGACAAAATTGCCTTTCCCTTGCGCCCCATAAACCCAAGCGGTTCTGAGAATCAGGGCGCGATCGCAGTTTTTTAGCACCCCCTCTTCTCCCCATAACTTTGATTGACCATAGGCATTAATCGGATCAGGTGTATCGTCTTCAGTATAGGGTGTATTTTTGCGCCCATCAAAGATATAATCAGTGGAAACGTGAATTAAGGTTGCCCCTAACTCTTGGGCGGCTTCTGCCATAATCGTGGGCGCTGTACCATTGATCGCATTTGCCAGTTCAGTTTCAGTTTCGGCTTTATCTACGGCGGTATAAGCGGCGGCGTTAACAATCAGATTGGGTTGAACTTCACCAATAACCTGGCGAATTTTATCGGGTTGAGTTAAATCCAACTTGTGGCGGTCAACCCCCATCACCTCTCCTAGGGGAACCAGGGTGTGTTGTAGTTCACTCCCCAGTTGTCCAGCTATACCTGTGAGTAATATTCGCGTCATGGATAAACTTCCGCTGTTTTCAAGGGTTGCCCAGCTTGGTCTTTTGCCGATAAGATAGGATCTGTGGTCAAATTCCAATCAATTCCCAAGTCTGGGTCATTCCAGAGTAATGTTCTTTCGTGTTGGGGAGCGTAATAGTCAGTCGTCTTATACAGTACCTCAGCTACCTCAGAAACAACTAAGAAACCATGGGCAAAACCCGCTGGAATCCAAATCTGTCGCTTATTTTCCGCACTCAGCAGAAAGCTAACCCATTGTCCAAACGTGGGAGAACTTTGGCGAATGTCTACCGCCACATCCAATACTGTACCGACGATAGCTCGAACTAACTTCCCTTGGGGTTGCTGGATTTGATAGTGTAGCCCCCGGAGAACGTTTTGGACTGAACGGGAATGATTATCTTGGACAAAGGCTGCGCCTATATTGGCTTTCTCCGTAAACGCTTTCTGGTTGTAGCTTTCCAAGAAAAAACCACGGTCATCCTCAAAGACGCGAGGTTCAATAATTAAGACGTCTGGAATTTTACTAGGGATAATGTTCATTTATACCTATTGTAGACAAGTTAACCAATCAATTAAATTTCAGCTTAATCCAACTTCAGGAGGATGAAAGTCTGTCATTATCTAGTTTATCCTTCTTTAATCCCTCTGGCATCCCCAGGGTACAAGTAACAGACAATCCTTTTTCTCTAAAACTTTATTTTAAGATTTGTTGAAAATCATAAATAATATACAAGGTATAGATTACAATTACTTAGAAGCCAAGAACGGGTAGACGTTTGCTCTCATTCTCGTTCAGTAAAAATCGGAAAAAGCGATGAAAGAATCATTGTGGGTCTATCTGAAAGAAGCTGTTCCGCGTGAATACAGAACTAAATACAGAAGGCAATACAAGCAATTCAGAAAGTTGACAGCAGAACCTTTCATTACACTGAGACGATTTTCGCTGAACTTTCGAGAACTTCCTCCCATAGTCGAGCCAATTTTTATCGTCGGAACTGCCAAAGGAGGAACTACCCTGTTGGGGGAATGTATGGGACAACATCCCAATATCTGTCATCCCAGTTATGCTAATTTTGAGCTATCACCGGAGTGGTGTCAGTTAGCTAATATTGATCTGGCTGCACCCTCAACTAAAAAAGAACATTGTCCTCCCCTTTTTGCAGAGGATGTGACTGAAGAGATTTGTCAAAGCGTCAGAGAGGGCTTTGCCCGAATTATGATAGAGGAAGGCGGGAGCAAAAATACGCGCTTTTTAAACAAAAGTCCCCATTTATGGAATAAACTGCCGTTTGTGAATGGCATTTTTCCAGATGCCCATCTCGTTGTTTCTAGCCGCGATATTGTCAGTAGTGTCGCTAGCCTCAAGGAAACGTGGGCTAAATTGGAAAAAGTTATCGGTGGTTTGAAGCACTATCTTCCTGAAGATCCCCAACACTGTTGGAGTTGTATTCGACCTAACTCTTCTACCCCAATTGAGCCAGAGCGGACTTTTCCGGGTGGAGATGTTTCTGTATTAGCGGATTATTGGTTGCGAGTCTACCAAACCATTGATGAACAAGCTTCTGAGTTCAATGCCGTTTTTCCGGTACGAAATCGGGAGTTTGCCCAGAATCCTGACGTAGTTTTCTCTCAACTCCACCAGGCGCTGCATTTACCGGATGTAGAGTATTCCTTGCCCATAAGACTTAGACAATCCCGACATCAGCGCTGGCGGGACATTTTAACTGAACAGGAGCAAAAGTCGCTCAAGGCTTTTATAGAAGCCCATTACAACCAGATAACCTCTTTAAAATATGCAGATACTACAATAGCGCTATAGCGGCGTAAACAGAGATACGGTAAATCACAAATTAGCACTCATAACCGAAATCAGCTAAGTTTATTCCGATCAAACTACTTGTTCGTTGATTACTTTGACGAAAAGAATCTCCAACACGCTGATCGATGAATTGCTTCCACTGATTTTCTATCCGCTCATGAATGCTAGCTGGCATCAGCTTATCGGCTGCTGCTGATAATTTACCCGTAATGTGCATCCCCATTCTATTATACAGCGGAAACAAGAAATTTAATTGCCGTTTCACCACTAACTTGCCCCCTCGATAAGCCGGATTTTTAATAACTTGTTTTCCAGGTAAATTTCCTATTGATCCGCTAAATTTTAAGATATTTTGAGCGAAACTTTGTGAATCTTTCTTTAATAATTCAAAAGGCATAACCAAAACATTTTCTTGACCGAAAACGTTTTGATAATGTTCAATCAATGAATCGTATTTTACAAAGTCTAATTTAAAAATTGGATGTGAATCATTTGCTTGTTTTTTATCCGTTGGGATAGTACCGAAAAATTCCTCTATGGTTGGAGTCATACCAAACTTAATACACTGTCCATACGCCGAAAGCAAAATTGATTTCTGTTCCCGTATTATTACCAGAATTCGCGCTTCAGGAAAGGTCTTATGAATTCTATCTGCAACCTCTTTTTTCCAGCTTTTACGCATTAAATCACCGCTTAAATGCTCGTGAGATAATACGGGGATCAGATTTTGCTGAGTAGCTTCCTGCAAACCTGATTTAAATGTTCTGCGTAATGTATCAGCATCAAAAGACGAATCGATCGGTTTCACAAATTGCTTCTTAGCTATCTTAGATTTAGCACCCCAATAAGCCAAAAAACCTGTTTGTTTATCAGCAAACATAACCTGCTGTAGCCAGGATGAGGCACATTTGGGATAACCAATATGGATCAAAATTCGTGTATTAGACATATTTGATTGCTTTTTCTACTAGCTCTCTCAGTTTATTAATATTAACATATTGACCAGCATTATCCTCTTGACACACAAATACACCGTACTTCAAATTCCTGATGGCAGAGAGTTTCCGATATACGGGATTCCCACGACTTTTCCTAAACAACTCAATAAAGACGGATTCAGACGGTGTAAATACTAGATTAGCAAAAGCCGCACCGTGACTGCCTATAATCATCTCAGCTTCTTGAAAAATTTTCACTTGCTCCTCTAAGGAATAATTGCCAGGACAAATTGTTTCAAAACCAAACTCAGAAAGAAGTTCTTCAACCTCTACCTCATTGGAGACATATCGCTCTGCCGAATCCCGACGAGACACATAGATGCGTCGCTTTCCTTTAGTAATCGTTTCTGTTAAAACATGGCTTCTTAGCCATTCAATGGCTAGAGGCGAAGGGCTACAGGGAGGAGAAAACAACGTAGGTATATGTAGTTTCTCAAACTGATATACGCCATCCTCTAAAAATTGTACCTTATCTAAGTATCCTGTAATTTTTAGACTATCATAAACATACTTAGCCAGTTTATTTTTTGGCATAATTAAGGGTAAATCCCTTAAGCGCTCGTTTTCTTCAACCATTCGGAGTCTTGGCAATATCTCCACAAGCCAGTGATAATAGTTGTTTAGAGACGGCATCGCCAACAGAACACCTTCTGGCATCTTGGTCTTCTTAGCAAAAGGAATGGTTTCTAAAGCGATCAGATATCGGGGTTCACTGACAAATTTTGAAGACCCTCTTAAAGCTTCTACAAAAACTTTTCCTTTCCATCGATGTACAGGATAGGGAAAGGATACATAAATATCAGACGCTGATAGGATTCCGGCAGGATAAGAAGTTTTAGAGGAGGGAGACTCTTTTAAGAATTCTCCTTGGGCATCTTTGTTGTAAAAAAGCGGTTTTTTAAATTCCGGATGTTGAAAATTATAAACTATGTTTGTCTGAAAGTCTTCAGAATTAGGAATTGACCAAGCACTACAGACTCTCGTGAATGGACTTTTTTCAAAAATTTTAGAGTCTTTAATAAATTTGGAAATAGATTTGTAACTTTTTCTGGAGATAAATTTATCCTTAGCCAATAGAGCAAGTTTATTCATATTGAATTTGCCTTGGGGTAAGAATTCAGGCGTAACGGTTAGATAGGCGACTCTCTAAGGTATAGTGTGAGAAGATGACTCTACTATACTATCAAATCAATGAGCTGCATTGGGGTAGTCACCATTGGCAGAAATGAAGGGGAACGACTAATTCGCTGTCTCAAGTCCGCGATCGCACTCTTTCCCCAAGATACACCCATTATATACGTAGACTCCGGTTCCACGGATGGCAGCGCGGAAGCGGCGGAATCCCTGGGTGTCCAGGTGATCAACCTGGATATGTCTCGTCCTTTTACTATGGCGCGGGGACGTAACACCGGATTCAGATACCTAATCGAACACTTCCCCGATATCAAATACGTCCAGTTTATTGACGGCGATTGCGAACTCATCCCAGGCTGGATTGAACAAGCCATCGAAACCCTGGATAATGATGATAAATTAGCGATCGCCTGTGGACGACGGCGGGAACGCTTCCCGGATGCCTCCATCTATAACCGCCTCGCTGACATGGAATGGAACACCCCTGTAGGTGAAGCTAAAGCCTGTGGTGGGGATGCCTTAATCCGCGTTGATGCCATTCGAGAAGTAAATGGCTACAACGAAACCCTCATCGGTGGGGAAGAACCGGAAATGTGTATCCGCCTGCGTCAACGGGGCTGGAAAATTACCCGCATTGATGCCGATATGACCTATCATGATGCGGCAATGCTCAAGTTTAGTCAATGGTGGAAGCGCTCTATCCGGGGCGGCTGGGCAATGGCAGAAGGTGCGGCGATGCACGGCAAACCCCCAGAACGGTATATGATTCGAGAAAGTCTCAGTGGTTGGATATGGGGACTATTTCTCCCCTTAGTTGCTCTGGGACTTGCCTGGTTCACATCCGGGCTAAGTCTCCTGCTATTTCTCGGTTATCCCGTCTTAATGTGGCGAATCTATCAATATCGCCGAAACTATGGTGATCCACCCGCCCATGCTCGATTGTACGCCCTGTTCTGTGTCCTCTACAAGTTCCCCCAGATAATTGGACAGATAAACTATTGGTTAACCCGCTGGCGAGGTAAACCAGCAACGCTGATTGAGTATAAAACGCCAATCATTGAAGGAATCGAACCTTAATTGGGTAAGGAGTCGGGGAGAATGGCAAATGCAGGAGAAACACCATCTAAGGATTTCCAATTTTATTCTCATCCCCAACACCAGCAGGATCAGTGGGTCATCGGTGAGGTATTTCCGGGGAAACGCGACGGATTTTTCATCGATGCAGGTGCTGGACCCGATGGGATAAAGTATTCCAATAGCTACGCCTTAGAGACACAGCTGGGCTGGAAAGGTATCTGCATCGAACCCAACCCTAACCGATATAAAAAAGTCCAGCAAAACCGCTGCTGCTATGTTGCGCCAGTTGCTCTCTGGGATGAGCCAACTGAACTACAATTTAACTTGAATCTGGATATACCTGGCACTAGCGGTGTGGTTGAGGAAATGAATCAGTCCCATCGCCGCCTTTATTACGGGGATCAGGTGCGATGTCAAGAGATTACTGTCAAAGCCATCCCACTCTCAGACTTACTCCAAAAATATAACGCGCCCCAGTTCATTGACTACCTGAGTATGGATATTGAGGGGGCGGAATATCGGGCGTTACGGAATTTCCCTTTTGATAAATACAAGTTCGGGTGTATGACCATTGAGAAGGGTTCAAAGCATTTGCAGAAACTGCGTCAGCTTCTGCTATCCCAGGGGTACAAGCTGGTTAAGGTAACAGGAGCAGATGATTACTGGGTTCATTCCAGCTTAGACTATCACTTACCATTGAGGACAAGACTTGGGGTGACTATGCGACAGTGGGTACAACGGATACGCGCTCTGAGAACGTGGCGGTGACCGTTGTCCACCTGTACAATAAGGTGTTGACTGGCGGGTTGTTTCTGCCACCCTGGACTCCAGATTCAACAAAACCTCGCTAACCAAAGGAGTAGAGTGTTAATGGCGACAGCGCTGAAAGCGGCAGTAATTGGCACAGGGGGAATCTCGAAGGAACATTTAAATTTTCTCCAGAAATCAGAACGGGCGCATCTAGTGGGCGTCTGTGACCTTTCCCCTGCAGCTGCTAACTATGCCTGTCAACGGTTTGGTGCTGACTCGGCTTATTTAGATTATCGCCAGATGCTGGAGAACGCCAAGCCGGATGTGGTTCATATTCTTACCCCGCCTCAAACCCATAAATCTATTGCTACCGATTGCTTGGAAGCAGGTGTCCATGTCATCTGTGAAAAGCCAATTACGCCAACGTATGCGGAATTCAAAGAACTGTGGTCAATTTCCCAAACCTGTGAACGCCACCTAATTGAAGACCAAAACTATCGCTTCAATGAACCCATCCTCGCCATTGAACAACTGGTTGCAGCGGGAACCCTGGGTGAGGTACAAGAAGTAGAAGTCCGTATGTCCCTGGATATCCGCAGCGATAGTCCCTACGGCGACGCCAATCTCCCCCATCCCGTTCACAAACTTCCCGCTGGCGTAATTCATGATTTCATCACCCACCTCTCCTACCTCGCCCTGCGTTTCCTACCCGATTGTGACCGAATTAGCGCCGCTTGGAGTAATCATGGCGGTGATAGCTTGTTTAAATACGACGATTTTGACGCCACTATCATTGGCGGTTCGGTGCATGGGCGGCTGCGATTTAGTTGCTACACCCAACCCGACTGTTTCATGGTTACAGTACGTGGCTCGAAAGGTTATGCTGAAACTGATCTGTTTCAACCGTACCTGCGCTGTGTCGTACCTCGCTCCGGTGGAAAACAACTCACCCCCCTGATTAACCAGTTTGTCAATGGATGGGAACTCATGAGCGCTAGTTTGATCAATTTTCGCCGCAAGATTCTCCAGAAAACGCCCTACGAAGGGTTACAGCGGCTACTTGACCAAACCTATCAGGCGTTAATTGAGGGGAAGCCTTTACCCATCAGTTTCGAGGACATGGAACGGACAAGCCGTCTAGTTGAAGCCTTGCTTGCGGAGGAAAATCGCCGATGAAGTTATTGATCACAGGTGCATCCGGTTTTCTGGGAAAATATATTGTGGCTGCAGCCCTGCGCCAAGGGCATCAAGTGCGGGCAGTCGTCCGCCCTGCTAGTGACGAAACCCGTCTACCGTGGCACAATCATCCAGAGGTAGAGTTAGCCCGCATCGATTTGCGTCAACGGCGGGGAATTGCCGATGCACTCCAAGATGTGGACGCGGTGATTCATCTGGCGGCTGTCAAGGAAGGGGATTTCTACACCCAGTTTGCGGGTACCGTTATCGCCACGGAAAACCTGCTGGAGGCGATGACACAGACAAATGTGCGGCGACTGATTGGGATTAGTACGTTCTCAGTGTATGACTACCTGCATCGGCGTTCCGGAAGCCTACTGGATGAGGATTCCCCGATTGAACCCAATCCGTTACAACGGGATGAATATGCCCAAACTAAGCTAATTCAGGAACAACTGTTCCGCGATTTTGCACAGCAGCAGGATGGACAAGTCACCATTATCCGTCCCGGTATGGTGTATGGACGAGATTGTCTCTGGAATGCTAGTCTGGGCGGTCAAATGGGTGAGAATTTATGGCTGCGGATTGGGGCGTATGCGAAAATGCCCTTGACGTATGTGGAAAACTGTGCTGATGCTATTGTGGCAGCGACTGAATACGAGGAGGCGATCGGTCAAACCATCAATATTGTGGACGACAATCTCCCTAGACAGCGTACCTACGCCCATGAACTAATCAAGCGCATGGATTCACCCCCACGCACGATTCCGGTGAACTGGACAGTGATGCGGCTGATTGCTAATCTAGCGTGGTTTGTCAACCAGTTCTTTTTCCAAGGTCAAGCCAGACTCCCTGGTATTCTAGTACCCGCCAAATTACACGCTCGGTTTAAGCCATTACGATATAGTAACAAACGGGCGAAGGAAATCTTGCACTGGACACCCAAATACTCCCTAGAAACCGCGATTGAGCGTAGTTGCAGTGATGTGGAGTTACTAGATGTACCCCATCAAACTCCAGCATCACCCACGCCCGTAGTTCGTAGTTCGTAGTTCGTAGTAAGGGCTTTAGCCCTTCTTCCACACAGGTAATCAATCCCAAGTTACCCTGTGGTGGGCAAGAGCAACGAATGATAATATTAGGGTTTAACAGGTTATAAGTCTTGCCCACCCTACATGAATATCTGGCTTTCGATTTACCCCCACACCCCCAGCCCCTCTCCCAAGCTTGGGAGAGGGGAGCAAGAGGGGAGCAAAAGAATCCGGTTCTCCTTCTCCCATGCAACAAAAGCGAAGCATCCTCTGTCATCCCCCGTGCCACAAAAACGAAGTATCCTCTGTCATCCCCCCTCTTGTAGGGGGGAACGAGGGGGGTAGGGGGGAACCAGGGGGGTGGGAGTTGGGGTTAGGGGATGAGGGGGAAATGTCGAGAAGTAGATAGACACAACTTAAAACCTTGCCAGCACTGGTTTTCTACCTTAAGTTAACACCAATGGCACGTCAGTGCGCCCCTACAGGTGTCTGTTTGAGAGCATAAGCTAGCCAAACCCCTCCTTCATACATACATGAATCCATGCGAATTGCCTATTTAACCGGGATTTATCCTAGGGCGACGGATACATTTATCCAACGAGAAATCGCTGGCTTGCGAGAGAAAGGTGTAGACGTATCCACCTTCTCGATTCGTCGTCCCGGCGATGAACAGATAGTCGGTACAGAACAAAAGACTGAGCGTGACCAAACCTTCTACATCTTACCCCCAAACCCGATCGCGCTCCTAGTCGCCCATATCCTACTTCTGTTCAGTTCACCACTACGTTATCTCAAGGCATTAAAACTGGCATGGTTAACCAACCAACCGGGTTTACGCGGCACACTCTACCAATTATTCTACTTTGCCGAAGCTGGTCTGCTGGCGCAACAGATTGGGACCCAACAAATTCAACACTTGCACAACCACCTAGGGGATTCAAGCTGTACCGTCGCCATGCTAGCGGCTGAACTCGGGGGCTTTACGTTCAGCTTCACGATGCATGGTCCCTACATCTTTTTTGAACCCTACCGTTGGCGGATTGATGAGAAAATTAAGCGATCGCTCTTTGTGATCTGTATCAGTCATTTCTGTCGCAGTCAAGGGATGCTGTTTGCCCCTACCGACACCTGGAATCGCCTGCACATTGTCCACTGTGGGGTTGATCCCGCTTTATTTAACCTAGTTTCCCATAACCAACCCGGTAAACAACTGTTGTATGTGGGGCGACTCGCCGCCGCTAAGGGATTACCGGTCTTACTCGAAAGTCTGGCGATGTTAAAATCTTCCCACCCTGAGATTATCTTAACCGTTGTCGGTGATGGTGAAGACCGGGCGGAATTGGAACAGATGACAGCACGGCTAGAATTGAATGATAATGTAAAATTTGTGGGCTATAAGTCTCAAGCTGAAGTCAGGGAATATATGCAGGAAACAGACGTATTCGTCCTTCCCAGCTTCGCCGAAGGTGTCCCCGTTTCCCTGATGGAAGCTATGGCGGCGGGTGTTCCTGTCGTCACCACCCAAATTGCGGGGGTGAGTGAGTTGGTGGAGAATGGAGTGAGTGGTTATATTGTACCCGCAGGAGATTCTACCACCTTAGCTGACCGAATTAAAACACTATTAACTGAGCCTCAGCTACGCAGCCAATTCGGCACCGCAGGTAGAGAAAAGATCGAAAAAGAATTTAACCTAAATCATGAAGTCGCCCGTTTCTATCGGGTGATGGCTGCTGCGCTCGATGGTAAGATAGAGTCTATTCGTCCAGAGGGTTTTTGAAGGTTGAGCTGGTGGGTGATAGATTATTGATGGGAAGGGCGGGTTTTGTGGTTCGTTTATTGATGGGGAGGGCGGGTTTTGTTGTTCGTTTATTGATGGGGAGGGCGGGTTTTGTTGTTCCGTGAGTGGTGAATATCTGAATTTAGTTCCTAAACCCGCCCCTACAATTGTCCCTAAACCCGCCCCTACAATTGTCCCTAAACCCGCCCCTACAATTGTCCCTAAACCCGCCCCTACCAATGATTGATGACAAATAAAATCACATCAGCTTCTGAAGCTTGCCTAGAATCACAAACCTATAAAAATAAAGGTTTAAATCATTTTTATTAACAAGATTTAACCCGAAATAATATAACCTATTGTAGGGGCGACCCGCTGCATAAATCAACAACACCCATCCTCTCAATTTTATCGGGTCGCCCTTTAGTCAATTTTTTCTGACGAGATGATGCTTTTGTGAAGAGTTTGTGAGTACAAAATTATTTCTAGGTAGATTTAGCATAATAGGTAAAGAAATGTAAACGATTAGCACCTAAAAACAGTGCCACTCATAGCAAGGGAGTTGAGAAATGGAATTCTTCCATAAAATTCGCCAGGTCATTCGAGCCAATTTTAACGAGATGATTCAACAGGAGAAAAATCCCGAAACTGTAGGGTTTACATTTTATTCTCGTGAGGGCTTACAAGGTTACCAAACAATTGCCGAAATAGCTAGAACCCAACGTGATGGACAGCAAGAAACAGTGGAGACAATAAACCACAGTCTAGTAACCTTAGAGAAAAAACAGGCGGCGGTAAATAACCTAGAGTATCGGTTATACGATAGCACTCACTTCAGCCAATTCCCGTTTTATAAGGATCAAGAGACTATCAACATACCCGATAATGTTCCTCAATTCCAGGAGTCTGCCTGGAAGGAGATAGAAGGGTTATTCATTTCCTTAACATCCTCTAGCGAGATGGATAATGAATGGGCAACCCTAGAAGAATTTGCTTCCAAAATCCCTGTTTGATTCAGATAGCTTTCAAGTAAGTGAGGTACACAGACAGATCCCCGACTTCTTGGAGAAGTCGGGGATCTTGCTTAAGGCTATACCTCATCAAGTGGTGATTTCAGACCAAGAGCGATTAAGATTAGGTAAATTTTGCCCAACTTATTCATCCGTTATCAGGTTCAGCGCTTTCTAATTCCTGAGTACAGAATGTAGAATCCAGATAGGGTCGCAGTGGGACTAATCCGGTTTTAGACAATAAACATTGCCCCTGTTCAGTTCTGAGAATTTCAGCAAACTTTGTGCCAATGGGGGGGCGGCTATTATCTCTCGGATAAATAACGACTAGGGGATAAGCTAAGGGATAGGTTTGGCTAATAAATGCCTCCACATTGGCACCATAACTCCCTTTAGCATTACATAAATCTATGTTCGGAGTAATCGGTTGTCGGTTATCTTGAACCAATGGTGAAATCGCATCATTTTCTCCGTCCACGATGGCTAGGGGATAGACTGAACATTGTCCTAAGACTTTACTCAAAGAATCAAATCCGATCGCGCCAATGTTTCGCCCCTCAAAATCCCGAATGACTTGTCGCAGTGTCTCAAAGGTTTGGGTGCGGATAATCGGCGGACGACCTAAATTGGCAAATGAACGACTCGGTTGGTTACTTTGTTGCAGAAGTGCTTCAAATTCGGCAATATTACTTGTATTCGTATCCTCTCGCAGAACCCGCTGTTTAAACAGGTCAATGGCTTGATCACTGGGAGGAACATAGAGTTGAACCGGGAGATCAGGTCCTTCTAATTCTTGCCAATTGGTAATTTCTCCGGTGTAGAGTAAGCGTAATTGCTCAAAGCTAATTTGCCCATTTAAGGCGGCGGGTAAGCTGTTTTCCCGTTGGGCATAACTGAAGGCGACAAAGACAACTAAGCCATCATGCGCCACTTCTTCTGCGTCTAAGGCAAATCCTAGGCGATTCAGGGGAGTCGCGATCGCAAACTCCGCCTCCTCCTCCCGAACCTGGACGATCGCGTCTGTCCAAGAGGGTACAGGTTGATAGTTTAACTCTAATTTCGGTTGACGCTGGTACAATTCACCCGCCAAGGTGGTATCCTTGGCAATTAAATTGGGTTGCTCTAGGATATAATCCCACGCTCCGTATGCTTCTGCTGTATAGGTAAATGTTCCCGTCGGAATCCCGGATACCTGTTCAATACAGCAGGGAAATGGTTCAGTGTCCATTGCGGTTTGAGGTTGATTTCTGCCGAATAGCCACCAGAGTAATACTCCAAATAAAATCAGTAGCAAAAGTAGCCATAATAACCGGGGACGCCACCACCGCCGTTTCTTTTTCTTCGCCTCGGCTTCTACTTCCGGTTGAGAGAAAGGGGGAATAATTTGCAGTTCGGGGGGCAATTGTAATAGGGCGCGTCGGGCAATTTCTGCGGTTTCAAAGGATGAGGTACCAATGCCAATGAGGGATAAAATATAGTCTTTAAACACGGGTTTAATTAGGGGCCAATGCTTGGTAATCCGGGGATTAAAGGGTTGAAGCGTAACCGGATCATGAGTACCGCCGCTTAAAAGATAAAATGCCACATACCCCAAGTCTTGTAAATCCTTCTTTGCAGAAATTAAAGGACGTTCGAGTAAGGGCGGATCAAATCGTCCTTCCCACAAGAGAAGGTCACACAGGTAGATAAAAAAGCCTTGGAAACTGGGAACAATCAGTAAACTATCTAAACTGATATTGCCATCGGTGAGTCCCTCTTGGACTAAACCCGAAGGGAGACGAAATTTTTGTCCATGGAGAAATTCCAAACTTTGCAGCACCTGTTCCAGGATTTGTCGCACCTGATAACTGGTCATCGCCCCAGTTTCTGCCACGTAACTGGCTAGACTAGGATAGGTATCTAAGATCCCCTGGCTAACTAAATAGCAGCGTTCAAAACGGGGATCTGCGATCGCGTCCCACGGAGAGACGAGGCGAAAGTCTTGCACCCGCCCATCAGCCAAGGTGACACCAGCAAGATTGACAAAGGCTTCTTTGCGTAACTGACTTTCTTGGAAATTAAAATAGCGATCGGGCAGGAGGTATTCCCGAATCACTACGGGTTGGCGAGTGGGGAGTTGCAGGGCTTGATAAAGACGACCTCGACCCCGATTTTTGAGGAAGCCTTCAATTTGATAGGTTCCCCGACGCCCGCGAATTTTTGTTTCTGGCGGTAACAGTGTCGGAAATCCACATTGAGTACAATAGTTGGCACCGGGTTGTTCGAGCAGGGTTTGTTGCACCCATTCACAGTAAAGAGGATTTCCCCGAACACAGCGATACTCCGGATAGAGGGATTTTACCCCTGGCGGAACGACGACTTCTGTCACCACGCCACCTTCGGCTTCGGCTTCTAATCCTTCACCGGGTTTCGTTTTACCCGCCATGCGATCTTTGAGTTCATCCAAACTCGGCGCACGCTGTTTCAGTTCATCTTGTAGGAATGGAAATAACCAAAGTAACCGCGCTGGGACGAACCGCAGTAGGATGGCTCGAAAGCGACCTGGGATCGTCTTGAAGCGATGGAAAATCCGACTTCCTTCAACGCTGCGAAATTGTTGAAATAAACGTCCCAGAAATCCTTTTGGGTTACCCTTAACCATAACTGCTGCTCCTGCCAAGCCTTGTTAAGCTGTGTATTGCTATCCTGCCATAAGCATGGTGTCAGTCTAAGCGGTGGTTTCCCAAAGCGTTGAGAAATTTAACAAAATTTGCTTTGCCTAGAGTCGAAAGTCTGCTAGTGTAGCATTATTTGGTCAAATTAGGAGTTACCAGGAATGGCGAAGGAGCAAGTGGCGAAGCTGTTTCGAGATGCTAAAGCGAACCCGGGTTTAAGAGAGGAACTTAGTGCTGCCCCCAACGTAGACGCCTTTATCGAAATGGCGAAAGAGCGGGGGTATGACTTTACTGTGGAAGAGTGGCAAGAAATGACGGGCTTTTCGGTTGAAGAAGTTGAGGGTAAGTTGTCAGAAATTCCGGGATTATAAGGGTTTATTCGTAATTCGTAAAAATGATAAGTGGGTGGACATAATTAAAGTTAACGGTTGAGATTAGGGAACAGGGAACACCTCGACTTACCTCGACTCCGCTCGGTAACACGCTCGGTGTGTCACAGGGAACAGGGAACAGTAAGGGCTTGAGGGCGATTTATAAAACTTAATACAGTACCGTTTTCTTTTGCCCGACTACTTATTAAATACATTGACCTTTGACTTCTCATTCACTTCGTTCGAGGACAGAGTTCGAGGGACTGCTTTTACCTGTTCCTTATTCCTTATTCCTTATTCCTTATTCCTTATTCCTTATTCCTTATTCCTTATTCCTTATTCCTTATTCCCTATTCCCTTTTTTAGCTTATAGCAATTTCCGGTTTGATGCGATACATCGTTAAGGGCGCAAGCTTTGCGCCCCTACATTGCCCCTATATTTAGGTGTACCTCACACGCTGGGAAAGTGCTATAAATGATGCGTCCTAATCGATGTGTCTAATGCTATATCATCTGAAAAAAGCTTGTATCCCAGCGTTAAAGCACTGGAAACTCGGCGATTGATTATTCTGAGGTTGCATATACTCAGAAATTGTTTGCGCTGCTTCAACCTTATTCAAGCCGCATTGATGGTATCCCTTCTCTTTTAGTAAGGCTTCCAAAGCTTCCCAGGTTCCTCCTTTAATTGCATCAGGGTAACGATAACGTTTTCTCTTTGTAAAGGTTTTTAATAGCAACTTCTGCGGAATATTATTCAACTAAAACTTCTAAGTGTAATACCGTCATGTTGAGCATAACTACTAACGTTTAGTTTTAGGCGCACCCTGGTTTTTAAGTGGATCACCAAATTCAAAGTATTCCTCCATCCAGAGATTACCCAGGGTTGCACCTTCAGCCATAAATTCAGGAATACCGCGCATATCGGCAGCACGCTTCGCCTGAGTGAAGCCCTCTTGATCACGATAGAGTACCCAAAGTTCTTCTGGGCGCAGAGCATCGACAAAGTAAGGTGAGTGAGTCGTCACCATTAACTGGCTTTGTCCAGATGCAGTTCGGCACTCTTCGGCTAGCTCAGGTAGCAAACGAGGGTGGAGATGGTTTTCTGGTTCTTCGATACCGATGAGTTTAGGTGGATCAGGATCATAGAGAACAGTCAAATAGGCAAACATTTTCAGGGTGCCATCTGAGGCAAATTTAGCCAAAATGGGTCTTTGAAATGGGGCATCTTTGACTTGTAAGAGTAATCGCCCATCCTGCATCATCTCTGCATCAATGCTTTCTAGGCGCGGAATCCGATGAGTAAGGGTTGTCAGAATTTGATTGAGTCGATCCGGATACTGTTCTTTTAGATATTGAATGACATTAGGCAGGTTATCACCTGTTTCAGAAAGCTTTTCTTGAGTACCCGCTTCGGGTGTGCTACGGGTATGATCAGCCGTGAGATAAGACAGATACCAACCGCTGATAAATCGACGCAGAGCGCTCACCCGAGGATTACTGGCGAATTGTCCCAGGGTATTCACGGCGAGAATATCAGGAGAGTCTAGCTGTTGAGAAATACGTTCGTCTTCTTTTTCCGGCATTTCACCGCTGATGACTTCACCTGTCCCCTCCTTAAAGTTCAAAAACCGAAATGGCGCACCTTTTTGTCCTCGTCGCCATTGTAAAGATTCTTCGGCAACATAAGGACCACGAGAACCTTCGTCAATTGCCAGGTAGTAGGTGATAATTGGAGCTTGTGGTTTTTCCCGATATTTCAACTCAAAGGATATGAGACCCTCCGCCCCGCGAGTTCGCAATTCTCGAAACCGTCCCCGCCGATCCCAAGCCCGACGTAGACCCAATTGAAAGCATTCGGAGAGAAACGCAAATATATCAAAAATGGTGGATTTACCACTGCCATTGGGACCCAAGAAGACTGTTAGTGGTGTAATATTCTTCAGTTCAAGATCGCGTAAAGCACGATAGTTTTTGACTCTCAGTTGCTCGATGCGGGGAATAACGGGTTTGGGCATAGTGGATTGGATGGGTAGTCTTCTAGATTGTACAACCGCCTCTTTCCCCCTCAGTTCGTCAAACGCTGTCTATGATTGCCGTTTCCGAAGATTCCAGCCGATAAAGGAATCAGCTACTCCCTCTGACGTCGCTACAATAGGAAGACTGAAGCGTAATGCTTCCTATAAGTTAGGGGGATGACGATGGGTTTGCCAGTAGTTGCTGTAATCGGACGCCCGAATGTGGGCAAATCAACGCTTGTCAATCGGTTAGCCGGGGTGATGGATGCGATTGTCCATGATCAACCGGGAGTTACCCGCGATCGCACTTATCGACCCGCGTTCTGGCAAGACCGGGATTACTCGATTGTAGACACCGGGGGGTTGGTTTTTGATGATGATACCGAATTTCTGCCCCTGATTCGAGAACAGGCAATGGCAGCCCTCAGCGAAGCCAGCGCCGCTATATTAGTGGTCGATGGTCAAATGGGTCCCACCGCCGCCGATTATGCGATCGCAGATTGGCTACGCCAGCACCCTGTCCCGGTTGTTCTGGCTGTAAACAAGTGCGAATCCCCCCAACAAGGACTAATCCAAGCGGCTGAGTTTTGGGAACTCGGTTTAGGTGAACCCTTTCCTGTCTCTGGGATTCACGGTGCAGGAACCGGCGAACTCCTGGATCAACTGATTACTCATTTGCCCACGGTGGGAATGCTTCCCGACACCTCAGAAATCAACGTGGCGATTGTCGGACGTCCGAATGTGGGTAAATCTAGTCTATTAAATGCCCTGACGGGAGAAAAACGGGCGATCGTCAGTTCCGTTTCTGGTACTACCCGCGATGCCATTGATATGATTGTCGAACGCCCCGGAAACCCAGAAACCGAGACTGAATCTCAACTCTATCGTCTTATTGATACCGCAGGCATTCGCAGGAAGAAAAATGTCGAATATGGACCGGAATTTTTTGGCATTAATCGCGCCTTCAAAGCTATTCGCCGTGCTGATGTGGTTCTGTTCGTGGTTGATGCCCTAGATGGTGTTACCGAACAAGACCAAAAACTTGCTGGACGCATTGCTGAAGACGGACGGGCGGCGGTTATCTTGGTAAACAAATGGGATGCGATTGAGAAAGATACTTATACGATCTATGAATACGAAAAACTGCTGAAAAATCGCCTCTATTTTATTGAATGGGCACCAATGATTTTTGTCAGCGCCTTAACCGGAAAACGAGTAGACAAAATTCTCGATTTAGTCGATACTGTTGCCGCAGAACACCAGCGCCGCGTCAGTACGTCTGTGATTAATGAAGTGCTTGAAGAAGCCATTAACTGGCATTCCCCGCCCACCAACCGCCAAGGACGCCAAGGCAAAATTTACTACGGCACCCAGGTGAAAACTAAACCCCCAACGATTGCCCTGTTTGTCAATGATCCGAAACGATTTAATGAAAACTATCGCCGCTATATTGAGCGTCAATTTCGCCAACAACTGGGTTTTACAGGGACACCCTTGCGTCTATTATGGCGTGGGAAGAAAGTCCGCGACGTTGAAAGCAGCAGAGCTAATCGAGCCGTTCGGGTTTAATTTGTCCTTTGTCTTATGTCCTTTGTCAATGGTCAATGGTTAAAACAATAGTGAGATGGGATACATTGATTCTTGACAACCTTCGAGGGCATATTTTTGCCTATTCCCCATTCCCTAACGTAGCTTGCTTCTCGATGAAAGCGAGTATGACGAATGACGAATGACGAATGACGAATGACAAATGACAAATGACAAACCATGGACTTACTGCGATCGCTCCCGTTAGGGCTATACCTGGAACAACCTGTAACTTGGCTCCATTACCTGGATTCTCGGGTAAAACTTATATGGTTAATGAGCTTTTTGGCAGTACCGTTATTAGCCAATCCCTATTGCCGTGTGGCAGTTGTTGTGGTACTGATTTTGTTCACCCTGTCAGCCCGTATCCCGTTACGGGTTTGGCGTCAGCAAATGGGTTGGTTGCTGATGCTAGCGGTATTTGTATTTATTCTCACCGCGATCGCACCCGATGGATTGGCGGTTGATCATCAGTCTCGGCTTCCGGAAGCGGACATTCTCATGGTTGAGTCTGCTGAAACCTCAGCACAGGAATCGCCTCAACCTAGACCCTGGTATAATCCCTTTGGCATCGGACGTGAATCGGTTCCAGAAACGTCTGCGAGTGAAACCGTTATCTTGACCAATTTACCCCAACCGACGGACTACAGATATATTCTCTTGGAAGCCGGTCCAGTGACAATTACCCGTCGCTCATTGGATCTAGCGGTTCGGGTCAGTACCGTAATTTTTACACTAATTTATAGTACCAATCTTTACTTGCTCACCACCGCTCCCGAAGAAATTACCGCCGGGTTAGAAAGTCTAATGCTTCCCTTACGGCGTCTGAATATTCCAGTTACAGAAATTGCTCTGACATTAACCTTATCCTTGCGTTTTATTCCCTTAGTTTTGGAGGAAGTGCAAAATTTAGTCCGTTCGATTCGGACTCGGGCGATTAACTGGAAAAAGCTAGGAGTTCGCCGCAGCGCCCAAGTTTGGATCATGGTGACTGAACGGTTATTAGAAAACCTACTTATGCGAGCCGATCAAATTGCTAAAGCCATGACGGTGCGTGGCTTTACCAGTCCCAACCAGCATCGAGTCCAATGGCATCAACTTCGTTTACACTGGGGAGACTGGATCGCGATCGCGACTTTAGCGCCGTTTTGGGTAGCGCGGCTGATTTGGGGAGGAATGGGGTGATGGAGGTAAACAGAATGATAACTGAAATCACATAGTTGTAGGGGCGGGTTTAGGCACTCAATCTGCTTATTACTGATGACGGAACAACAAAACCCGCCCTTCCTTACGATCAAAAATAGGTTCTTGAGTCGCTAGCTTCTCTATTCATCCGTGGAATTCTGACAACGCGAATTGTGTGGATAAGACTCACAGAATTCATCTAAATCTGTTGAAGAAGTCTCAGGATTCTCTACTGTTGTTTCTTGAGGTTCCGGTTCCTCTTCGGCAGGAATTTCCGCGAAAATTCCCGTTAATCGTTCCAAATTGCTTCTTAACGTCAGTCCCAATTCCCGTTCGGTTACTAAGGTCAAAACCTGTGTCGTTGCGGGATCAGAGTTTCCGGTGAAACCTACCTCAATTTGGGCAATCTTATCCGGTTTGGTGAAAACGGCACCCAGAACGCCGAACAGCAAAGTATTACCAATAATCCGACCCACGTTAGCTTTTTTGCCTTCTTGATAGGTTAGGGTATCAACATTACTTGCCGCAACAGTAATTTCCTGGGTGGGTCTTTCATCATCCAAAACCGCGAGGCGATCGCCTTGTTCAATATAAGCGGTTATGATTCCCTCAGTGAGGGAGATTTTGCATTTACCGGATAGATCAGTTTCACCAGAGGTTAAGGCGCAGATTCCCTCATGACCAGAGCGCTGTTTGAGCGATACGGGGGGTTCGTAGCCTTCACAGCGCGAATTTAAGGGGAATTTCGTGCATAAGGTGTAAAGGTCAACTTCCGGGTTAGCTTGTGCGGGACGTGAGGCGGTGAGAAAAAAACTGGTTAGGGAGGTGGTGGCTAGGATTATGGTTGTGGTTCCGCTGAGAATCAGGCGATTCAGTTTAGGGTAGAAGCTGGAAGTCATAGTCAATATCCAAATTATGCCGTCGCTGGAACGTATATCTCGGTAGTGTCAGCTTATGCAGTTTGAATTCCCTGTTCCCTGTTACACACCGAGCGAAGCCGAGGTGTTCCCTGTTCCCTAACAAATGACCAATGACCAATGACCAATGACCAATCACAAGCGGTAGGATGATAAATCTACAGTTCTTAGTATCGGTCTATACTTAATCACTCTGCCCTTGTTGTCAGTTTATTGCTGATGACGGGAGTGAAACGCTGAAACTGAGAACTGTTGTTGTGTGTGTGAGGTTGGAAAACCCCTTCGTTCATGCTGTCTCTATTCGCCAATTTCTCGCTGGCTCAAGTTGTTATCCCTGTCCCCCCGACAACCCCAACTCCTCCTCCCGCCCAGGAATTGGTGGTGCAACCCCAGCAAATACGACCCCTACCCGGACAACTGGATCAGATACCTGTCTTTAATAGCAATAGTCCCGAAGTGATCCAAACCGAGGGGATTTTACTGTCAACCTTCCCCCCTTACGGAAAAGCGAGTCCTGGCGCTCATTTAAATTTTCCGCTTTCTGGACGCTTTGATGTATTTGCTCATCATATTGCCCGTTCCAATACACCAGAGGAATGGCGACCCATGTACCAAGGGGTTCTGGTTCACAATGCAGGGAGTCAACCTGTAACCTTAGATATTTTGCAAGCGGTGAGTTATGTAACCAATCCGGATGCGCCGTTTATCAACTTACCGCCCTATATGGATAATCCCTTTGGTTTGGTCTACTCTGGTCCCGGTTCAAGGGTAGCCACCGATATCCTACGTGGTGTGCATCAATCCTCGTTTCCTTCTCAAGTTGTTATTCCGCCGCGACAGAGCGAAATGGTATTGAATTTACCCATTGCGTTAGGCAATTCCCGGTCTACGTTGATGCGTCTGCGAACCAATCGACCGATTTATATGGCAAGTTTAGCCATGTATGCACCCCTGAACTCTGATCGCAAAGTGGATGGAAAACCTTTAGGGACACCTGGGCTTCCCTATCGTCCACCGACTCTTGACGAATGGCGGTATTTATTATTTAAAGGCAATTTAGCTGGACCACGCGATCGCATCCCGACACCACCCAACCAAACTAACGGTAAGATTGTCTATGGTCGAGTCGCAGGTGTGGCGATTGGTTCTCAATGGCGTACTGAGGTTGTAGACCGTCCAGGTGCGTTGGATCTGACGATTCCTCAACCGGGTCAAGCGTTTTCCTATCCCCTCAGTACGGTTCCGTTTATCACTTTAGGGACTGATCAAGTACAGAGTGCGCCTCTAAAAGTCCGTTACCCAGATACTGCTTATCACGCCCATGGCAATTATGGGGTGCAGTATCACCTTACTTTGCCCTTGGTTAACCGCACAGATGCTTCACAAACCGTAACCTTAGCGATTCAAACCCCACTTAAACCCGATGAAGAAGAAGAAACCGACAAACTGCACTTTTTGAATCCTCCCGATTCCCAGGTCTTCTTTCGGGGTACTGTACAACTGCGCTACACCGATGATCGGGGATTAGCCCGTACCCGTTCGGTTCATCTGGTGCAACACCGGGGTCAAGCTGGGGAACCATTGTTAACCCTAAAAATGCCTCCAGGCGATCGCCGTTTGGTTGAGGTGGATTTTATCTATCCGGCGGATGCAACACCACCCCAGGTGTTAACGATTCGGACTCTGCGATCGCCTTAAGAAGGCTGAGGGAGCTGGGGGAGCTGGGGGAGCTGGGGGAGCTGAGGGAGCTGAGGGAGCTGGGGGAGCTGGGGGAGCTGGGGGAGCTGGGGGAGCTGGGGGAGCTGGGGGAGCTGGGGGTGCAATTAGAACGTCTATTGTAGGGGCGGGTTTTACCATTAACATTGGCTTGTCACCCTGATATCACTAAACCCGCCCCGATTGAGTGCTTCGATAAATGACGTAGCTTGCTGGGAGCGAAGCGAGTATGAGCAATGACCAATGACCAATGACGATCTAAATTATTCTTGCCTACTTAATTTAACCGTCTGGAAATTGCCAACAGGGAATCCGTTCAATATCGTAGCTACCGCAGTGATTACAGGCACTCTTTAACGAGGAGTCCACCCATTCATCACCGCAATGGCGACAGTGACAAAAAATGTTGTTGTGATTGGCGATTTCGATTTTCTGACGCCATTGGTTCAACAAAGTATTATCTTTTTCGTTTTCGTTACTAATTTCTGACATAGTATTATTCAACACCTGCAAAACCGTTGTAATGCGTTAAGCGAAGCCATGCCGCAGGCTTTGCATCTTGCTCGCTACCCATTCCCAATTTAAATGGGTGACAAGTTATGCAGCAAACCCTAGCTTAAATCTGAGGTAGGAGCAGGTGCAAGTCACTCCAGAAAAGATATCATCGATACATTCAACTAAACCCGCTCTTCCAGGGCAAACCCCAACGAAGAGGGCGATACAATTAGTTAGTGCCAGCGCTCTTGGAAACATGGAAATTTACTGCACTCGTCCCACCTGTCCTCGCCCCCAAAACTTTTTTGCCGATCTCGATGACAAGGCGACACTGCAAACGGCACAACAGAAGTATTGTACGGCTTGTGGGATGCCCCTGATTTTAGTGGGTCGCTATCTTCCTACCAAGTTACTGGGTCAGGGCGGCTTTGGTACCGCATTTCTGGCACGCGATCGCTATACGCCAACGATGCGTGATTGTGTCGCCAAGCAGTTCCAGCCCTCTGGCGACTTAAGTCCCCAACAACTCGCCATCGCCCAAGGTTTATTTGAACGGGAAGCGGAAGTATTAGAACAACTCGGTAATGATCATCCCCAAATTCCCAATCTTTATGCCTTTTTCCCTTTAAGTGTTAGTAACCTGCACCAATCGGGTAAAGAAGACCAGTTTTTCTACTTAGTCCAGGAATTTATTGATGGACAAGACTTGGAGGAGGAACTGCAAACGAAAGGGACATTCTCGGCAGCTGAAGTCCTAGAAGTGTTACAGGCAATGCTGAAAGTACTTCAGTTTGTCCATGAGAATGGTTCAATCCATCGGGATATTAAACCCTCTAATATCATGCGTCACCAGAATGGACGCTTGTACCTGTTGGATTTTGGTGCGGTTAAACAACAAGTTACCAAAGGCGCAGCAGGAACCCCCTCTGGCAAATCCACGGGAATTTATTCGATGGGATTTGCGCCACCAGAACAGATGTCAGGGGCGCAAGTGTACCCGTCAACGGATTTGTATGCGTTGGCGGTAACGTTGATTATGTTGCTCACGGGGAAAGAGCCAGAAGAGTTATATGATTCCTACAATAACTCTTGGAACTGGAGACCCTATACCCAGGTTAGTGATACGCTAGCAGACGCCTTAAACCGTATGCTTCTGCCAACCCCGAATCAACGCTTTCAATCGGCTCAAGAGGTGATGGACGCCCTGAAACCGCGTCGAACTCCCCCTGCACCACCGCCACCGCCTCCACCTCCCCCCACTCCCAAACCCCAACCAGCCGTTCAACAACAACCTGTGGTTCAACCGCAACCTGTGGTTCAGCCGCAACCTTCAGTTCAACAACAACCCGCTATTCAGCGACAAAAACCCAGCTTTACTCTATCGGAAACGTTAATCGGGGCAGGGTTTACGGGCTTTGAAGGGGCGTTACTTTTTAGTGTTCTAAAAAGTGTTCTGGGAATCTCAGGGATTAGTGTGGGATTAGTGGGAATGATTGTCGGGGGTTTAATTTATATGCAATACCGCCGGATTATTGAAGGCAAAGACTTGCTAATTTTGGGCGGAATAACGCTGGTACTACTATTCATACCAGCATTACGGCTGGGATTATCCATTCCTGGCGTCATCTTGGCTGGAGTGTTGGTTGGCGCTGGTGCGATCGCGATAACTGTCCTATTTCGCTTGATTTATTTACTACTGTCTCGTTTCCTATGAAGATAAGAGTGATACAAGGCGCGATCGCGACTCAAAACCAGGTTCCCTTGAACGAAGGGAAGGGTTCCGTAGCCAAGACTGATGAATCAGGGCGGGTTTTGCTTTTCACCAATAACTGAAAAGCTGACCTGAGTCCCTAAACCCGCCCCTACAATTGATTTATAACTTATATATAACTTATAACTTATGACTTCTTTGGATATGAACAATGGAAATCCACTGCACTCGCCCCCATTGCCCTCGTCCCCAAAACTTCTTTGCTGAACTGGATCAGAAAGCCACGCTGCAAACAGCACAGCAGAGATATTGTACAGCTTGTGGAATACCACTCATTTTGGGGGGTGGTTATATTCCAACCCAGTTGCTCAATCAGGGAGGTTTTGGTACAACGTTTTTGGCACGCGATCGCCATACCCCAATGATGCGCTATTGTGTCGTCAAGCAGTTTCAGCCTTCTGATCAATTAAGTCCTGTTGAACTCGCTAAAGCTCAAGAGCTATTTGAGCAAGAGGCAGAAGTTTTAGAAAAACTGGGTAATACTCATCCTCAAATTCCTAATCTCTATGCCTTTTTTCCCTTAAGTATTGCCAAGTTATCCCAACCTGATACTCAAGAGAAATTCTTTTACTTGGTACAGGAATTTATTGATGGGCAAGATTTAGAAGAAGAACTGCAAACCAAAGGAACATTCTCTGAACCTGAAGTTATAGAAATTCTCAGAGAAATGCTGGTAGTCCTCAAGTTTGTCCATGAGAATGGTTCAATCCATCGGGATATTAAACCCTCCAATATTATGCGTCACCGGAATGGACGGTTGTACCTGTTGGATTTTGGTGCAGTTAAGCAGGTTAGCAAAACGGCAGGGGAAAGATCGTCTAGATCCTCGACGGGCATTTATTCTCCTGGATATGCTCCACCTGAACAGATGAGAGGGGGAGAGGTTAAACCTTCATCTGACTTGTATGCCTTAGCTGTGACAATAGTGGTCTTGTTGACAGGTAAAGAACTGAAAGATCTGCGCGATTCCCATACTAATTGTTGGCATTGGAAACAGTATATTCAAGTTAGCGATACTCTAGCCGATGTATTAGACAAGCTTCTCTTAGAAGCACCAATTCAGCGTTTTCAATCGGCTCAAGAGGTGATAGATGTTCTGGACTCACAACCGTTATCACCTCCGACTCAATTCTCACAACAACCCCATTCCCCAATTCCGTCGATTCCATCGATTCCCCCAATTCCCCCAATTCCACCTCGTTCACTATCAGAAATTTTTGCGGAAGCGGCATTTATTGGATTTGAAGGTGGATTACTTTTCATTGTTATAAACAGTTTACTGGGTATTTCAGGTATAAGTGTGGGAGTATTGGGTATGGTCGTTGGCGGTTTAGTTTATACACAATACAATCACCGGATCAACAACAAAAATTTGCTAATTATTAGCGGAATTACTTTTGCTGTCTTGCTCATCCCTCTCCTATGGAGCGGCTGGTCTATCCTAGAAGTAATCATTGCTGGAGGGATTGCGGCGGCGAGTGCGATCGCGATAACGGCTCTATTTCGTTTGATGTATTTGCTGTTGTCTCGTTTGCTATGAAGATAAGGAGGATAAAAGGCGCGATCGCGACTCAAAAGCAGGTTCCCTTGAACGAAGGAAAGGGTTCCGTAGCCAAGACTGATGAATCAGGGCGGGTTTTGCTTTTCCGTTATTGGTAAAAAGCTAACCTGAGTCCCTAAACCCGCCCCTACAATTGACTGATTTATGCTCAAATTTCCCAACTTCCCCAGCTTCCCAGCTCCCTCTGCTCCCTCTGCTCCCTACCTTCACAGATTTCCCGACTTATCGTCCTGTATAGGTGACAAAGATATCCTTTTTTACGGTAACTTCTACAGGAGCATCAGCATCGTACACCGATGAGGTGGTATTGCCAAAGGGTAAATTGCCCTCTGAGTCACATCCGGGTAAGAAAACCTCATAGAAGGGTTCAGCGACTGAGGGTACTAGCCTCAGTTGAGTTCCCATCGCCGCCGCCAGACTATTGGCTCGGTTTTGAGCATCTTCAACGGCTGATTGATAAGCGGCTTGGACTAGGGCTTGACAGTTATTCAGAGAATATTCTACATTCACGGTACTCAGTAGAATCGCTTCAATCGGGCTGGCTGCATCCGTTGCAGTATTGACAATTGCCTCCAAGCGATCGCGGTTAGGATTGTCCACTGTGACAACGAGTTGCGCTCCTCCTTCTGTAGCGTTGGAGGGAAAGGGAAAAGGCAAAAAGCTACCACTCGGTTCAATGATTTCTAAGTCAATTGCTTGATCAGAAACGCCAATGGCTTGGAGTGCATCCAGAATGGGTTGCAACATCTCTAGGGTTATGTTCTCTTGTGAGGGTTCAAATTGAGACAAGACTCCCTCTGGCGGCGACGGATAGTTTCTGGCAAATTTAAACAGGAGATTGGCTCTATCTGCCGGCTGACTGGCTCGACCTTTGCCAATCACCCGAAACGTCGGTTCTTCGCTGGGTGGTGGATAAAATAACTGACTGATTTGGCGAGCATCGGGCACTAACTCGTTACTTATATTCTCTGTCCTACCTGGACTAGGAATGAAACTTGTAGTGATAACAGCGACAACCAAAGATGACATAACTCTTTTTTTCATTCTGCCCGATTCTCCTGACCCATTTGGCTCGCAACAGTTGTTCAATTATCCAACCGCAAAACTATCCTAGCCCAGTTCTACCCAAAAATGTACAATTTAGGATGAATTGTCAAAAAAGTCACCACCCCATCAACGATTAGGGTGGTGAACAATATCACGAGCAGATGATGTCTTGTCTTATAGCTAGCCCGGTACAGTCTCAAGTCAGATTAACTGTCATACATTCGAGATTCCAAGGCTTCGGGATACTCTTGGCAATATTCCTCAAACGCTGTTTGGGGGAGTTTTTCTGCCCGTTGGTGTGCCGCTTCCGCTTGCAGTTCTTCCACAATATCCCAGGCGGCGGCACATTCTTTAGAGGTTGGTCCTTTTTGGGCGCAGACAGCCCGTGCTTCTTCTACCGCTTTGCGGATTTCGTCTTCAAGAAGTACGCTCTTGGGTTTTTCGAGGAAGTCTCCTTTGGCGAGAATATCGGTAATAGAAATAATACCCAGGAGTTTGTCCTTGATCACTGGAGCGCGGCGAATGCCTGTATTGGCAAACAATCGCGCCACGTATTCTACACCGAGGTTAGGATTGACTACAATGCAGGGCTTATTCATAATTTCATAAACCCGCACTTTTTTGGGGTCTTTGCCATAGGCAATCACTTTATAAACAATATCCGTTTCCGTGACGATGCCATAAGCATCTTGGTCATGGCGGCGATCTACAATTAAAGCCCGTAGACCCATATCGTTCATCAAATCCACAGCATCAGCTACGGTGGCTGAACCGCGAATGGTGACCACATCGGTGGTCATGATGTCTTGAGCCTTCATCATCATGTCAGTTTCTCCTGGACGTTGATCTGCCTTTATGATGCGACAGGGAAGTCGGATCAGTCCTCAGACAATGCTTACGTTGGAAGCTGATTCTTCCAAGCCCCGAACTCTGAGAGATTAGGGTCATTGACCTGTAGGGACTTCTATCGTGGAGCATTTTTGATTAAGGTTGTCTCTTATTGCTCTACCTGGAGAGTCCCACGGACTTTAACGCCATTTTAGCGTGATTTAGGTACTATTGCTTATCTAGAACCTATGCACTAATAGCGAAAGATGACTGGTTTACCTGAATCTCCTGGTTTTGAAGGGAGGGTTAAAATCTTGGGGAGGAAGGCGATCGCACTCTTGGGCTTTTGTACAATGGAGCGTTAGCGTAAGACTTGCTATAGCTGGGTGAGGTGGATTGGAGAAAAGCTGAGACTATCCTCGATTAACCGGGTTCACCTGAATCCTCTGGTTTTGAGGGAAAGGTTGAAATTTTGCGGAGGAAAGCGATCGCACTCTTGAACTTTTCTACAATAGAGAGTTAGTGTGAGGCTTACTCTAGCAGGGTGAGGCGGGCTATGGATACAGCAGAACAATGGTTTAACAAAGGTGTTCAGGAAGATAAGGCAGGGGATTACGAAGCGGCATTGGCTAGCTTTGACCGAGCAATTTCAATTCAAGTAGACTATAATCGTGCCTGGAATGCTAAGGGCAATACATTACTGAAGTTAGGTCGCTGGCGAGAAGCCCTAGCTAGCTATGAAAAAGCTATAGAAATTAATCCTAATGACTACAATCCCTGGAATGGTAAAGGAAATGTCCTCAAAGAATTAGGAGACTATGACAAAGCATTACTGTGCTACGAAAAGGCACTAGAAATAAAGCCAGATGCATATATTATCTGGCAGAACAAGGCTACTCTATTAAAAGACTGCGGAAGTTAAAACGCTATCATGAAGCCTTGCAATTGCAACAAAAAATCTTAGAAGTTCAATCAGAATTCAAGGATGCGGCTATTTACATTGGAAAAAAGGTCAAGTCTACTATTCCCAAGGAAAACAACAACAAAACTGTTTACCCTACTGGCGTGATGCTAAACGATGTTATCAACAAGCCCTAAAATTCCTCACCGCACCGCATTTACGATTACGGCGTTTAGAAGTTTTACAAGACCTCATTCAAGTCTATCGTGGCTTAAATCAAACCCAAGACGTGCAGGTATTACTCGCAGAAGCCACCGACTTACTCGGACGTTTACTGCAAGAAATGTCCTTAGACGCCGATAAAATCCGACTCTCCCGCAAATTTGCCAGCTTGGTGCAATTGCGGGTTGATGAACTCGCCCACTCTCCCGAACCCACTCACCCGATAAAAGCCCTGGAATTAGCTGAAGAGCGCAAAAATCTCTGCCTGCGCTGGCTGCGCTACGGTACTTATAAATCTACCGAAGACAGTCCCAGTTATGAGCAAATGCAACACCTATTAAATCCCCATACCGCGATTATTTACTGGCACATTAGTCCGGCGGCGATTACCACATTTATCCTGGGACACCAACAGCCACTTCATGTTCTCAAACCCAGGAATTCAGCTACTGACAATA
This sequence comes from Coleofasciculus sp. D1-CHI-01, assembly GCF_040218875.1. Classification (NCBI taxonomy): domain Bacteria; kingdom Bacillati; phylum Cyanobacteriota; class Cyanophyceae; order Coleofasciculales; family Coleofasciculaceae; genus Coleofasciculus; species Coleofasciculus sp. D1-CHI-01. Next base: position 12,886 of record NZ_JAVJQP010000163.1, on the reverse strand, counting down.
ACAATCCCCAATCCCCGCCCCCATCCTTTCAACAACTGCTCAAATTTGAAGACTGGATGAAAACCTGGAAACAGGATTATCAAGCTTATCGCCAATTTGACCAACGGCGTAACCAAGCCAATTCCAGAGACGGGGGAAATCCTCAACCCTGTATTCCTTCAGACGAGGAGAAGCGCTGGACAAAAACTATGCCCAAATCCTTAAAACGCCTCAAAGAACTGCTGGATATTCCAGGAATTATGCAGTACCTCAAGCAGCATTGTCCCTCCATCACCCATTTAATTTTAGTTCCCCACCGAGACTTGCACCTATTACCGATTCATGCCTTATTTCTCGATACTTTTACAATTACCTATCTCCCCAGTATCCAAGTCGGACTCGATAATCAACAGCGAAAAGCCACCCAGCGAACTCAATCCCCATCCCTATCCCTCCTGAGTGTCGAAAATCCTCTCGGTGATCTCAAATATGCTTCCCTCGAATCGGTAACAATTTGTCAACTTTACCCTCAACCTTACCGCTTACCAAAATCACGCGCCACGCTATCTGCTATCCAGCAAGCCTTCTCCCAACCTATCAATATTTTGCACTTCTCAGGTCATGGAGAACATAATCTGGAACACCCCCATCAATCCCACTTGAAATTAGCCAATGATGAAGAACTGACATTAAAGGATATCTTTGCAGCAGATTTAAGTCACTGTCATTTAGTTTGTCTCTCCGCTTGCGAAACCGGATTAACCAGTCAATCGGGATTAATTGATGAATTTGTCGGACTTGCCAGTGCTTTTCTGGCGGCGGGTGTGACTCATATTGTCGGGAGTCTTTGGAATGTGAATGATTTATCCACCACGTTTTTGATGCTGAAGTTCCATGAAATCTTACAGGAAAATCCAGATGATGTATCTCGCGCCCTGAATCAAGCGCAATATTGGCTGAAAAATGCGACGAAGCGAGAACTGAAACCGATGATTAAGCGATTACCGTTGAAGAGTACTTCTAGAATTAAGTTGAATAAGTTCTTAAATAAGATTGATGATAAAAGGAAGCCCTTTGCTTCTCCATTTTGCTGGGCAGCATTTTGTCCAATTGGCTAAATCATCTTCTTTAAATTGTATAAATTGTATAAATTGTAGGGTGCGTTAGCGTTCGCGAAGCGTTCCCGAAGGGTAGCGTAACGCACCATGATTCTATTGCCTATTCCCTAGCGTGTAGCGCTATAGTAGCGAGCCAGATAACATGATACAACGCAATTTAGCATCACCGACTCATTCCATTTTCTTGTAGCCAGTTTGATAAGTCTTCTAAACTATTGAAACCTAAAACATCATTTCCTAACTGTTCCACTTGTTCAAAAGACAAGTTTTGAATCTGGTTAATAATTTCTGGAGCAATTAAGCCAAACTGTCGCTCCAGTAAACGGAGCGTCCATCGGATTCCTTCCTCTCGACGCCCTCGTTCTAATCCTTGCTCTAACCCTTGCTCTAATCCTTGCTCTAATCCTTGCTCTAATCCTCGCTCTAATCCTTGCTCTAATCCTCGTTCTAATCCTTTAGCTAATCCATCCTGCTCTGCCTTAATAATAAATCCCCGTTGGTCTTCGAGAAACATTTCTTGTTTACGCAATTTTTCCAATTCCTCTACACTTAAATTCGCTTGATTCGCGATATTCATCGCTTTATCTAGTGCCGGAAGTTGACTAAATGTGGGTGGAATGACTTCCAAGCTGGGAGCTTCTTTAATAAAGTAAATCCATTTATCCGTTAAACTGTCTAATTCATCCAGGGTTTTCGTGAATTTGGGTAATTCCACAAATATTAACTCGATTTCCGGATCAGGATAATCAAACAACTCCTGGGTTTCCTTTAAACCAAAGCGGGTCAGGAACCGTTGCGTTTGGTTAAACATGAGAAAATCGGTAATCGTTAAGGCAATGGCGGGTTTAAGGTAAGAGTATCCTTCTCCATATTTGAGTTGATTCGCATAAGTTTTGGTCAGGTTATAAATGACGCGCTTTTCAAAGGATGCCACGTTGAGTACCTGCATTTCGATTAATACGGTTGAGCCATTATCGAGTAAGGCTTTGACATCTAGATAGCTATCTTTTAGATTAACGACATCTCCGGGATTATAAGGATCAAGTATTTCTAAATCCTGAATCACAGAATTGGCATCATAAATTAAGGCGTTTAAAAAGCTAATCAAGATATCTTTGCTGTCGTTTGATCCAAATATTTTCTTGAAGGCAAAGTCGGTTTTAGGGCTAATAAATCTCAGCGTCATAATTATTCAACCATTTAATCTAAGTAAAAATGATTATATCGTTTCCGTGGTACCCAACTGTAACTAAGCTGTCACGCATTTAAGTTGGGAATGGGTAACGAGCCAGATGCAAAGCCTGCGGCATGGCTTCGCTAAACGCACTACAAGGATTTCGTCATTATTGATACTAAGGTTTAAATGCAAAACAACTTAAATGATCGGACATAAATAAACGGTACTGCATCAAGATGCGAAAAGTTCTTGTTACTTTTACGCCCAGGGAATTTAAGCGTTTATGGCGCTAAAGCGCAACTACGAACTTCAAACTACAAAGTTTTCCCTTAGCTGAACATTCCCTAATTTCAAGTCAACAGTAAACCCTTTTCCTAATGAAATTGTGAAGCCTACCTGACTGTAATAATCCCCCGACTGTGCTGTCGTTTTTCGCCAAATTTGCCCCAATTCATCCAATACGATTAACTCTAAACTTTCCGGTAATGTATCCTCTAACTCTGTCGAATACACCTGCAAAATAATATCAATCTGTTGCTCTGAATTCCGCTTCACTCCCACCAATAACTCCACCGCTTGTCCAGCTAATTCTATGGTTTTATGTTGGGCAAATGCGGCTTGCGGATGGCTGGGTTCTAGTTCTCCTAAACTTAAAGCAATTTGCCAAGAGGTTTCCTCATGGTGACAAGTTTGCAATCCTTTAACTAATGCCTGAATAATTGCTGGATGAGGATTTCCGGTTTCCCCTAATTCCAAAGCAGCTTGAAAACTTACCTGTTTATCGGGATTATCTAGTAATTCCATATAGCGGCGAATCACCCCTGATCTCGACCCGCCCCGCACCCCTTCTAATTCCTGACGCCAACTGGATGTATCATTCATTTCTTGGGCGAAAAATGTTCCAATCAGTGTTGCTTCTGCTTCCCATTTATCCAGTACATTTTGCTGAAACCATTGCCGTAATTGCACACCGATTGAGACAGGGGCGGTGGGTTGATACTTAGAGACGGCATAAACATCCTGTACCGGAACACCCAGCAATTTTTCTAACTCCCCCGATAAAAATAAGGTCATAATCTGGTCAAAGTTGGCATAGGTTCCCTCAAGGATAAGTTCAGTCTGGGATTCGTTAGGATTAGAATTATTGTTAGGAGTCATAAGGTTCTCGTTTAATTAATTCAGCTAAACTTGGAATTTGTCTAAGTTTATTCAATATGGCATCTATATCCTGATTCCCTGATATAACCAGACGAATCTCTAGTGGTTCCTCGCGAATAGATGATATTACCCCTTTGCGGTATTTGGATTGATTCTTCTCTGTCGCTAAATCCAGATAGACTCTAACTTGCGCCCAATCTTTAATTGGCTTATTTGTCAAGCGTTTGACATATTTATATAAGGTTTTAGAAAGAGCGGGTCTAACGGTACTTTTGTAACTAATATTAAATCGTTCAGCGATTTGTTCTGAACTGACGCCTTGTAGCAAAAGACAGAACCAACAAACTTCCTTGGGCGTGAGGGGTTGGGGTTGAATTTTTAGCTGCTGAATATCTGCATCGCTAATCTCTCCATCCCCTATATACTCTTGCACCCCTTTTGCCCATGCCATATCGTTTAATAGCTGTTGCAAATGCCATTGTTCCTCCACAACTGGACATTCACGGCAATGGTGTTGATTGTTAGACGCAGGGCAACGCTTCGTTAAATCGGGCATCTTTTACCATACAACATCTAGGGTCATTTGTGCTAACCAACATGGGTTGGTGAATGTTCGGACAAATACCAACAACGATGGGTTAGAGAAATGGGAATCAATAGAGTCCAATGGACATAGACAAGTTCAGTGTACTCCTTCCCCATGAAACTTAAACGTCTACCCATTGTACTCAGTAGTGTCAGCCTAATAAGTTGCACGGCTGTTTCCCAACCGCCAACCCCACCACCGCCCCAAGCTGGCGTCTGTCGCACTATCCACGGTGGAAGTGAACTCTCTCTCAACCGCCCCCTGCAAACTATCCGGGTTCCGGTGAGTCGGGAGAGTGCAACCGAAGGGTTTACCACGCTAATTCTACCTACCTCGGCGGAGAAAATGAGCATTCAGCTACTGATAGGAGACAACAGGGGATGGTCAATTCTGCCCAAAAATCAAGTCGTTGTTTGGCAAAATGCTAACACGCTGGACTTTTCCCCCAACCTAAGAATTATAAAAGGCGATCGCAAACTTTTGGTGCTGAATCTTCCGGTTAATCATTTCACCCTAACTGTGCAACCTGTTGTCAATCCTAAAACTCAGGTGGCGGGAACAACTCAAGTTTATCCTGTCACTCTCTCCGCCACAGGGATTACTTCCCCGTTTCAATTTTTAGAGAATTCATTCACCCCCGGCAAATCCTTCCCCGCCTCTGTGAACTCAATTCTCAATCGCACTCAACCGGGTGATTTATTAATCCCCAATCGCTTTGCCCGTGAACTGACTCTCTCAGACATTACGGGCGCTGAACTCAACCGTTGTCCTCGTTCTCACTAATGGAGTGAATCATGACTTCAACTCACGACTCTGCTGACAAAACTTCCACGGTTTTACCTGAACAAGAAACAAAACCACCCTTGATTGACAACTCAAACCAACGACTGAAAGCAATCCTAACCTGGATAGGATTTGGTGGGATTTGGAGTTTCTGGAGTATCTCGGCTTTGGGAACGTTTTTCGCTTTACAACTTCTCTTGGATATTGCTGGTGGTGGCGTTATTGGTAAATACAAACTCGATATTTTTGGCTTCAAAGTCCCCACAAAAACTCTCGTTTCGACTATTTTTGCAGGTGCGATTGAAGTGGGCGGTCTGGGGGCGAGTTGGTTTAGCCGGAAGCCAAAATCAGACGAATTAGACTGACGCTTAAAACCCAAATAGTCTTGTCCGGTGTTGGGTTTCGACTTCGCTCAACCCAACCTACAATTCCTTGAATTCAATCACAGTTTCGCTTAACTAAGTCTCATGCAACATTTAAGATTACCGAAAACAACCCCTTCTTTAGTCGTTCACATTGGCATCGTCATTACCCAGTTTTTCCTATTCTCCGCCGCCTTATCTGTTGTTTTATTAGATCAATCTCGAACCACGAATTTTAATACCTGGGCAACGGAGGAAAATCTGGCTGAAGTGAATACCAAATCACCGATTTCTTCTCCCTCAGATCCCCAATCTGCCTGTCTAATTTACAGTTTAGCCTTAACCGCCGCGATTTGCAGTTCTTGGGTGATTCCAGAGGTAGCTTTAGCGATGAGCGATCGCGTGACTTCTTTGCACTCTACTCCCAACCAGGATACCTCTGGGACATCTCCCGATCAACTGATTCCCGAAGACAGTAACACCGAGACTCAAGATGAACCCAACAGCACTAAGGATATCAACATGAAAATGCTCAGATTTATTCAACAATTTAGGCAAGTTTTGGGACAGCAGATGCTGGAAGACAGCATTCATCGCCAGCAAAGGTTTATCCATCAAACAATTGATACACTCAATGCCCAAAATGAGCAGTTAAATCAAGACTTGGAACGGGCAAAGACGTTACCACTAGAGATTGTCGATCAGGTTCTCCAAGGGGAAGCGGTGCAATATATTCCCAATCTGGATGACTATATTGAGCAAGAAATACTCAAGCGCAACAAGCAGGACTGAATTACAAATTTTTGTGCTATTCAATTGGGCGCACATCAGTTAAACTGTTCGGCATTTAAACCTTAATATCAATAATAACGAAATCCTTGCCGTAGTGCGAGCATCTTGCTCGCTACATTGAGCATTTTGCTCGCTACCAATACCCAATTTAAATGCATGACAGCTTATCCGTATCAACTTAAGTCTCTGCTAATAGACGTTCCACCGGAACTTCCTCTATTTTCCCTGCTTTATCTAAGCGTTTTAGTCCCTAAATTCGGTTGGGTTGACGCCAGACAACCCAACCTACACCTGATTCCACTTTTTTAACGATTAATGCAAACGAATCACCCCTGCCCAAAAACCATATTATTAGCATTAATTAATTATTACATATTCTCTAAATTTAGAACCAAAGCGAACTAAACAACGCTGATAAAAACTGTTTAGGGTCGATATTTTAATTCCCAGCTCGTTAGAAATTTCTTTCCAGGAGTAACCAGCCATCACCTTGAGGGCTAAAAACTTAAAATTAGCGACAGGCTGATTCACAATATGGGTACTTTGGAAAATTCCTTCTGGATCTTCCTGCAAAACATCAATAACTTCTTGTAAAATCGAAGGCGTTAATGAATAAGTAAATTGTAGTGACGTTTTTTGTTCCAGTTGTTCCAACGTTAATCGGGTTGCTTGACGCTGGTATGCCCGCTGAAACCCCTTGGGCATCACTTCACGACTGGCTTCGATAAAAAACCGCTTCGCGAATAGAAAGTTGACCCAAGATAAGACCTTATATTGCGGATTATACCTATCAATGTTTTCGCAGATGTAACAGAATAGTTTTTGCTGGGCTTCGGCATAGATATCTTCATAGAAGCCTCTAAATTTACCTTTATGCGGACGGCAAAGTCTACCCGATTGTAAAATTTCTTTGATCAATTTAGCTAGAGCCAGTCGTCGGTTTTGGCTTTTCGCCGGAGATTGCTGGGCGGTGAGAGCCAGTTGTTTTAGACGGGCGTTGAGTTCGTTCATGAGTGGGGTGTCGTTATACTGGAAACAAGGTGGTTTAATAGCTTGCTGACAGTATGGAACGCCCTTTAGATGACTTCAATGGGAAAAAGTCGGATGGTTCGCTGAGGCTCGTATCAGGTTTTATCAGTTCTGGGGTGAGTAAAAATCAGGAAAAGTCAGTTTTTCGTCATTTGTCATTTGTCATTCGTCATTTGTTGAAGAGTGCTTGCACTCCATTGGGGCGGGTTTAGTGACATCCGGGTGAAAACGAAACGTTAACGGTAAAACCCGCCCCTACAACAGACGTTCATCTCCCCCATCTTCCCCATCTTCCCCATCTTCCCCATCTTCCTCATCTTCCCCATCTCCCTCATCTCCCCCATCTCCCCCATCTTCCTCATCTTCCCCATCTCCCCCATCTTCCCCATCTCCCCCATCTTCCCCATCTTCCCCATCTCCCCCATCTTCCTCATCTTCCCCATCTCCCTCATCTCCCCCATCCCCCCATCTTCCCATTCCCCTCATCCTCAAAGCTAAACTGGTAGCATCTCAATCACTAACCTGAGATGCAAACGATCGCGATTACTCTTACCGATGACCATTGGCTGAAGTTGCAGGATATAGCAATTCGCCTGGATATTTCTCCTGAAACCTTGATTATGATGGGTGTTGAGCAGATCCTCACTCATACGCTATCTTCAACATCAGCGTCAGCACAACAACTACAAGAGAGTCTCTCGGAACACCCTCAACTCACGTCAGCAATGGACAAATCTCAGCCAGCAGACGCCGAAATTCTGAATGCTTTAGCTCAAGAAAAACAACGGGGAAACTTAAAATCTCAGGTTCTATCCATCACTGCTCATGAATTCCGTACCCCTCTGACAACGATTCTGTCTACGGCTGAATTGTTGGAACATTACCAATGGACAAAAGCGGAACAAGTAGAACAGTTGCATCTGATTCAGGAAACGGTACAACAAATGCTGCAATTGCTGGAAAATATGCAGTTTGTTGATACAGCAGATGGGGAACAACTCCCCTTTACTCCCGCACCTGTGGAACTTCATGACTTTTGTCAACGGTTAGTCGCTCAAATCCAGCAGGGTTTAACTCTCAAACATTTAACCGATGATGAGAATCAAGCCTATACCCTCGCCTTTGCTCCTCAAGTGACTTGTTTACCTGCAATGATGGATGAAAAACTACTGCGACAAATGCTGTCGAACTTGCTATCCAATGCGATTAAATACTCTCCCGTGGGCGGTACGATTCGATTCAACCTAGCCCGTGAGGGAGAGAAGGCTTGCTTTGAGATTCAGGATCAGGGAATTGGTATCCCCTCGGAGGATATACCTCACCTGTTTGATTTTTTCTATCGGGGAAACAATGTGGGCGCGATCGCGGGGACAGGATTGGGGTTAGCGATTGTTAAGCAATGTGTCGATCTGCACCAGGGACAAATTGATGTAACCAGTGACGTTGGCGTAGGTACAACGTTTACGGTTCGCTTACCCTTGATCAGCGATCACCAGGGAAAAATGCTAGAGTCAGCAGACTGGGATTAGAGAGTAGAATTGAGACTCGCGCCTTTTTCCTGAAAACAGCGACAACTATCCACATCTGGGGTCGTAAACAATTACAATTAACCATAAACTATTTTCTCTAGAAAAAGAAAAAACAGTAACAAATATCAATGAATTTCTATGGGTTTTAACTGTTTAATTTTAAAATACTGTACATAACCGTCAACGAACATCTAAGTCATCCTTTTTCCTGGCTTCGACAAGCCCAAAATTTTACTAGGATTGGGTTCTACCGCCTAATTGCTAACGTGTTCAACAGGAAAGCGATAATACTCGCCTCGTTTTCCGACTTGCTCCCATTGGGCGAGATATCCAGCGAGCTATAGTCATGACGACGATTTTAGTAATTGAAGACGAAAAAGCCATTCACAGGAATCTACTTAAACTACTGAATGCGGAAGGATTCGAGACGCTCAGTGCCGATAATGGTAAAATCGGTGTGAAATTGGCTCAAACTAAACAACCTGATTTGATTATCTGCGATATCCTGATGCCGGGACTGGATGGTTATGGTGTACTCCATATCCTACAACAAGACTCCTCAACGGCGACGATTCCCTTTATCTTCCTCACCGCCAAGACAAAACAGGCGGATATGCGCCAGGGTATGACATTGGGGGCGGATGATTACGTGACGAAGCCCTTTACTCGCGCCCAAATTCTCAGTGCGATCGCGGCGCGATTACAAAAGGTAAAATTACGCCAACAGCAGTCTATCATCAATCCCAATCTGCCCAATCGTCGGTTACTCCAGAAACGCTTTAATCAGCTAGAGAAACCGGGAAATCAGGGTAAACTCCAAATTTTCCTCTTGTCGCTGGAAATTGAACAACTCAACCAACTCAACAATACCCTAGGACTTGCCATTGGTGATCAATTACTCCAAGCCGTTGTCGAACGCTTACACCGTCAGTTAGGACAGCAGGATGCGATCGCCCAAATCGGTAGTGACCATTTTATCATTCTCTTGAGTCGAAGTTATCACAAACCTGAGAGTATTCAAATTGTCGAAACCTTGTTAAAGGCGTTTGATTTGCCGTTTCAGGTAGACTCTCATCAAATCTTCCTATCTGCCTACATTGGTATTGCCATTTTAGGACGTGATGGTCGAGATCTCGACACCCTAATTAGACATGCTAGTGTCGCCAGAGAAGAAGCCAAACAACCGGGAAATCGTCGCTACCAGTTTTATATTGCCTCCATTGGCGCGAAATCGCAAGAAGCCTTTGAGCTAGAAATCCAAATGCGTCAAGCCTTGGAACGGCAGGAGTTTCAGCTTTATTATCAACCGAAAGTAAATCTGCTCACCGGACAAATTGAGGGGGCGGAAGCCTTGGTGCGCTGGAACCATCCCCAACGGGGGATTATTTCGCCCGTTGAGTTTATTCCCTTAGCCGAAAAAACCGGGCTAATTGTGCCATTGGGCGAATGGGTACTCAGACAAGCTTGTCACCAAGCGCGAGTCTGGCAAGATCAGGGAATCTATCCCTTACGGATTGCCGTGAATTTATCGCCCCGTCAGTTTAATCAGTCTAATTTAACCAACTTTGTCGTAGACATCCTCCATGAAACGGGATTGAATCCCCATTATTTAGAATTAGAACTCACCGAAAGTACATTAGTGCAAAATCCCGAATCCGCAATGGCGACATTGCAGAGATTCAAGGCTCTGGGCATTCGTATCTCTATTGATGATTTTGGCACAGGCTATTCCGCCTTAAGCCAGTTGAAGAAATTCCCCTTTGATGTGTTAAAAATTGACCGTTCTTTTGTCTGTCAACTGACCGAAGATAGCCGCGATGAAGCGATTACCACGGCAATTTTACAAATGGCTCGCAGTCTGAAGTTAAAGGTTGTGGCGGAAGGCGTGGAGACGCTAAGTCAATTGAATTTTCTCAAAGGACATCAGTGCGATGAAATCCAGGGATATTGGTTTAGTCCGCCTTTGTCGGCTGATGCCTTTGCTGATTTACTGAGTACGGGAAAAAAGTTTCCCCTATTGTCAAGTTAAATCTATTGACAAAATAAAACCTTAGTGATTTAATTCAATTCCTCTTCATACCACAGGCGTTTAAATATCGCTTCAGCTTCTAGATTTATAATGTCCCCTGAGATGGGCAAGAGGCAACCTGACGAATTTCCTCTAAAACCACCTCCAGATTAGTCATAACATCTTGATTTTGGTAGCGAATCACTCGATAACCATAAGCTTCTAAATGTTTTGTTCTCGTTGTATCATAGTCCTGTCGTTGCTGATGAATTGCCCCATCAACTTCAACAACCAGTTTGCATTCTGGGCAGTAGAAATCGACGATAAAATGTCCAATAGGATGCTGGCGGCGAAATTTTAAGCCATTGAGTTTTCGTCCTCTCAAGGCTTGCCATAGTTTTTGTTCTGCTGGAGTCTGAGTTTGACGAAGTTGCTTGGCGGCTGCTTCGATTTGAGATGTTGTTCCTCGGATTCTCGTCATTGTGTCAGCCCTCATCCCCTAACCCCTTCTCCCAAGCTTGGGAGAAGGGGAACCGGACTAAGTAGGTGGACACAATTAAACTGAACGGTGGAGAGCGTCATTCGTCATTCTTCCTTTGTAAGGGTTTGAGGCTTGTTTACAAAACTTAGTACAGTGCTGTTTTCTTTTGTCCGACTACTTATTGTAATAATTTCCTTTCAGTTTACTACACATTCAGATGTGCAAGATTTGACTGTTTTATTTATCCGACTCCCTCACCCCCCAGCCCCCTCTCCCAGACTTGGGAGAGGGGGCTGGGGGGTGAGGGCGAAACGTCCATTCCTGATTGCCAATGCGGATACTATTACCCGGCGTTAGGGTACAAGGCTGATGGGGAGTAAGCCGTTGTCCGTTGACAAATGTACCATTAGAACTACCCACATCGGTTAACTGGTATTGGATTTGACCCTGAGCGTCTCTGGATTGGTTAATCTGAGCATGATAGCGGGAACTTAACCCATCATCCAGAACCAAAGTATTATTTGGTTCTCGTCCAATCGTGCAGGTGCTGGCGGATAAATTGAATGTCGCACCCGATGCGTTGTGGACTAGATGCGCCTGTACTCCACTAGCGGGTTGGGCAATTATCGTGGGCGCTAATACGGGTTTATCTCTTACAGGTAAATTGGCTGGGGATTCTTCGGCGCTGGGTAAAGAATTGGGTTGAGGGGAAGTGCCAAAAGCGGGAGGGTTCCCATGGGAGGACTGTGGTGCAACAATATTAACGTGTTGTATGGGAGGTGGGGGGATAACCGGACGATTGGCTTCGGCGATTTGCATTTTTAAGGCGGCTTCGTGTTCCGCTTCCTGTCTGGCGCTCATTCCTTCGACTTGACGAATAATTCCCCGTGTCTGCGGAAAGTTGATATCACTGACTCGCACGTCTTCTAGGGCAAAGCCTAGGGAATAGGATATCTCGGCATGGTCAAGTAGGTATTGTCGGATATGGACTCGTCCCTGGTTAACTAATTGTTCCATCCGCAATTGACCTACAGCTACCCCTAAACTATCTTTTACCGCACTCGTGAGGGCTGCAATTGGATCTGAGAGTTCCAAGGCGACTCGTCTCGCATCCACGACTTGGTACATGACGTTGAGGGAGATATTAATCAAATATTGGTCACGGGATAAGAAATCTCCTTGGGAGACGATTTCTAGGTTGCGAATCTTGCTATCAACCAGAACCAGTTCACATTGTTCGAGAAGGGGTAAGGCGAAGCTGAAATGACGCCCCGGTTTCAATTTGCGGACAAATTTCCCATTTTTGACCAACAAACCTGTATAACCTGCGCCGATAAAGTCCATACTCCACCCAACCCAGCGTTCTGGGTTTAGTGTTTGAATCAGGGGGGAAGTGGTGCTAGACATGAGCGGTTCGTGAGATAAGAGGAATGGGCAGGTTATGTATTTTTAGACTAACAAAGCTTGGCTGGATTCCGGCATGGCAATGATGACGGGATGGATAGCCGTTCGGTTTCGGGTTCGTTCCCCCCTGAGTATCGCCTATTACCAGAAAACATTGTAGGGGCGACCCGCCGCACACAATTTACACCGCCCAGCCATTAATTGGATCGGGTCGCCCTCCAGAGGATATCGGTCATTAAAAACCCATACAAAATAGCGAGCGAGACGCTCGCACTACAACCGTTTACCGTTCTCTATTCCCTATTCTCCTTTCCCTATCTTCACCACAATCCCAACCTTTAATTAGGGCTTGCTGCACAAAGCCGAAACCCTTAGCTATCAATACTTTGAGCCATATTGACAGTGGATAAAGTGCAAGGAAATGGGGTAGCATCCTTCATAAGTATGGCATCACCTTGCTCAGGTAAAATGTACCCTTGC